>CAIWVT010000175.1 GCA_903916135.1 uncultured bacterium | reverse complement strand
GAAACGATCCATATAGTCATAATGTTATGTATTTTAATACTGATACATTTTTAAATTCACTCATTCATGATGCTGTTAAAATATCACATGCTAACATAGTTCAGGTGAACGCTTATAAAGAATATTTTGAAATAAAAAATCCTGGTAAAACTTACATAATTCCAAACCCGATTTATCCTGTTGATATTGACAATTTAATTAAACATACTGAATTTGAACAAAAGAAAACAATAATATGCATTGGCAGAATGGCACGCCAAAAAAACCAATTGACTTTGATAAAAGCTTTTATTAAAATAAGTCATTTTTATAAAAACTGGCAATTATTAATTTATGGACTTGACGGTGGATATAAAAAAGATTTAGAAGATTTAATATTTGAATTTAATATTCAAAATCAGGTTTTTATAAAAGAACCAATAAAAAATATTTTAGAAGAATTGTCTCACGCCGATATTTTTATATTACCTTCGTTGTATGAAGGTTTTTCGCGTGCACTTGGAGAATCTATGGCAGTAGGACTGCCAAGCATTGTGATTGAGGATTGCGTTAGTAATAAAGAACTTGTTACGGAAGGCAAATGTGGTTTAATTGCTAAAAATACATGTTCGGATATTGCAGAAAAAATAGAATTACTTATAACTAATCAACAATTAAGATTGGAATTGGGAAATAATGGAAAAAGATATATAAAGAAATTTGAACCATATAGAATCTATGATATGTGGGAAGATGTATTTAATAAAGTTATAAATGAGAAAAATGAGTTTTCTCGATAGACTTAAAAATAGAAATAATTTTGGTAATCATGCCCAAAATAAGTGTAATAATTCAATTCAATAATTTAGATCAGTATTTTGATGTGGCTATTGAATCTATTCTCATAAACTTCAGTTTTTCGAATCAATTATTACAAAGTAATATAAAATCAGATTAATATAAATAAGAATTATAACAAATCAACACTAAAAATAATTACAATTTTGAAAACACCACTAGTATCTGTTCTTATGTCGGTTCACAATGGCGAAAGATATCTTTCGGAGGCTATTGAGAGTATATTGAAGCAGACTTTTACGGATTTTGAATTTCTTATCATCAACGATAGCTCAACAGATTCAAGTCGGGAGATTATTTCATCCTATAAAGATTCGAGAATTAGGTTCATAGATAATGATATAAATATTGGTTTAACTCGTTCACTCAATAAAGGTTTAGCACAGGCAAAAGGAAAATATATCGCCAGATTGGATGCAGATGATGTTAGCCTGCCTGAAAGGCTTGAGAGACAAGTTAATTTTATGGAAGAAAATGAGGACATTGCTGTTTGCGGAAGTAGCGCAATCATTATTGATTCGAATTCAGAAGTTAAAGATACCATCTGTATGCCATTGAAACATGACTCAATTGTTGGACGCATGTTTTTTGGTAATTGCATTATACATAGTTCCGTTTGTTTTAATAAAAAGAATATTATTGATATAGGGGGCTATAATAATGAATATAATAGAACACAGGATTATGAACTATGGTGCAGATGTATTGCTGAGGGTTTAACACTGGAAAACTTAACAAGCCCGTTAATAAAACTCAGAAAACATGCCGACATTATTTCTGTAAAATTTTTTAATGAGCAAGAGTATTTTGCTCGAAAAGTTTTAAAAAAGTTGTTTAGCGACATCCTATATATTCAGTGTAGTACGAAAAGCATAAGTGCTTACAGGAAAGTACTGCTAAATGAAAAAAAATCAATTTTAGATAGCATTAGATTGTTTTTTTTGATAAAAAATATTAGTAAGAAGATGAAGATTGTCTTTTTGACTAAAGAAGATACTCTAAAGATTTTAAACGAAAATTTGACCACTTTTTTTATTACTAAAGGTAGCTCATTACGTAATATTTCAAAGCAATTTGCGAACACGATGAGGAAAAAGTTTATTCAAATAATAAAAAGAGTTTTATTATTGGTGCCGGCAATTCGTAAATATATGGATGCATTAAATTTAGAAAGAAATACCTTATTGGGGGAGAGAAATACGTTATTAGAGGAAAGAAATGCAATGTTGGAAGAACTAGCTTATAATTATGCTCATGGTTCACTATCTATAGGCAATAATAATATTGTGAATCGTTTGATACCTATTTTGCAAGAATATAGAGAAGTTGAACAAAAGAAAAAGAAAAAAATATTGTTTGTGGCTATGGCTCATAGTATTCATACTGCAAGATGGGTAGATCAATTGTTGGATAGGGAAGAATGGGATTTGCATTTATTTCCTTCCATGGATGTGGGGGGGCAAATTCATCCATTATTTCAACATATTACGATTCATCTACCCTTAGGAAAGGCGCATATAGATGATGTTAATTCTGAAAGTTATTATGCATTTGAACTGAGTAAACTTATAAAAACACTGGAACCAGATATTGTTCACTCATTAGAAATGCAACATGCGGGCTATTTGACACTATCAGCAAAGAAAATATATGCAGGAAATTTTCCAAAATGGATATATTCATGTTGGGGAAGCGATATCTATTATTTCCAGCATTTTGATATCCACAAACAACGCATACAGGATACTCTATCGGAATGTGATTATCTGATTACAGATACAATACGCGATATTGAGCTTGCACAAAATCTTGGTTTTAATGGAGAGTTACTTGGCACTTTTCCCGGTCCGGGAGGGTTTGATGTGGATAGTTTCCGTTCACTAGTGGAATATATTACTCCATCCGAACGTAAGGTTATTGTATTGAAAGGATATTATGGCTGGGTTTATCGCCCCATGATTCTTTTGGAAGCAATTGAAAAGTGCAAAGACCTGCTTTCAGGATATAAGATTGTGGTTTATTTGCCTGGAGAAGACCTAGTGAAAGAGATTGAGAAAATTAAAGAAAGAATTGGTCTTGATATTGACTTATTTAATTTTACTACTGCGCATGATGATGTACTAAAACTATTTGCATCAGCACGAATTGCGCTTGCTTCCAGCATTAGCGATGGGACACCCAACTCCATGTTGGAAGCAATGACGATGGGGGCTTTTCCAATTCAATCCGATACAATTTCAACCCAAGAATGGATACATCATGGCAGCAATGGCATGCTAGCTGCACCTGAAGATGTAGAAGAATTTGCTGCATGCCTAAAGGAAGCACTAATGAATGACACCCTCGTTGACAATGCTGGGCAACAGAATTATAAACTTTTGAAAGAACGGATTGATGAATCAATTATAAAACCACAGGTACTAAATATGTATGATAAGATATTAAATAAATAGCCAGATAGGATGACGAATATATTAAATTAAGCATAAAATTGTTTTTGAAATCAGTATAACTATGAACACATTAGAATATAGCCCAAAGGTATCAATTGTAATTCCAGTATATAATGGAGTTAACGGTTTATATATAGCAAAAATTAGAAGCCAAATAAAATAGAAGCATTCTCGAATTACAAATATTTTGATTTAGTTTGTTTATTTGAATTGAAAATATAATAAATTTTTTATGAAGAAAGTATTATTTATCAGCAACTTCCCACCATCAAAAGTTTCAACAGGTACTCTATTGATGGAACAATTCTTTAGAATGTTACCATCTGATTCAGTATCTTGTTTCATTATTAATTATGCATCTCTTGAGAAAGAAATAAAGCTGTCACCAGAATTTAGTTCCATTCCATATTTTTATGCCATAAAACCAAGTGAACATGGTTTAGTAATGCAAAATAATTCTTTTGGGAAATTATTTAATAAGATAATTTATAAAGTTTCCTCATATCGTTCCTACCTAATAGAATCTATTCGTTATAGAAAAGCTAAAAAAAGAATATTGAAAGATGTGAAAAAATTTGCTGATATTCATAAGCCTGATATAATATGGATAATTATTGAAGGACAGTTTTTGATTCGAATTGCAATACCTATTTCAAAGACCCTTGGGGTGCCAATTTATACGCAAATATGGGATCCCCCTACATGGTGGTTAAGAGATTCAAACGTTGATTACATAACTCAAAGGATAACTCTTTCAGAGTTTGAGAAACTACTTAAGGCTAGCGCAAAAGTTTTAACAGCATCACCAAATATGGCAAAAATATATAACGAAAGATATGGCTGTAAGGCTATTAACTTTTTGCCTTCATTGGATTTAAAGGATGCTTTTCCCTCTGAACAAAGAAGTCATACAGATAATAATGAATTTGTTATCGTGGTTACTGGAAAAATTTATGCAAATAAAGAATTTAATGCTCTTATCCATGCTCTTAGCGATGCAAGTTGGAAAATTTCAAACCGTAAGATAATATTAAAAATATTAGCACCATATATGTGGGTTGAGGTTTCAAGTCCAGTCCATATTGAATTTTATGGTTGGAGAAGTCAGGAGGAAGCATTAAGAATAATTAATGAAGGCGATATTGCCTATTGTCCTTATTGGTTTGATCCTCTTTTTAAGGAAGAAAGTAGCTTGAGTTTTCCAGCCAAGTTAACAACATATTTGGCATCAGGTCGTCCAGTATTTTTTCATGGGCCAGAATATGCCTCTCCTGCACTATTCTTGAAAGAACATAATGCGGCTATATGTTGCCATTCTTTGGAAGCAGCACAAATTCAAGATGCATTAAAGCAAGTCATCGACGATAAAGATTTATACTTAACATTATGCGTGAATGCCCGTAAAACTTTCGATAAGTACCTAACCTCGGAATCGATGGAAAAAAGTTTTGTGAGTTTCTTATTTGAATAATATTATTAATGAATCGGTAAACATAAATTTAGAGCCTAATAAAATACAATATGAAGATCACGCAGATATGATACCTATTAATGATACACATAAGGCAGCAAATCAAACAAATGTTGAGCAAAATGGCAATATTGTTTTTAGTGTAATATTACCAACATATAACAGATCTTATTGTATTAGCGATGCTATTGATTCTATTTTGAATCAAACATTTAATAGCTATGAGATTATTGTTATAGATGATGGTTCTAAGGATGACACAAAGGAGGTTTTAGAGAAGTATAATAAAAAGATAAAATACTTATATCAGAACAATAATGGCGTTTCAGCAGCTAGAAATTTTGGAATTAGTAAATCAACAGGGAAATATTTAGCTTTTATAGACTCCGACGATTTATGGACAAAGGAACATTTAGAGAATCACTATAATTTTCTTGAGAAAAATATAGAGTATGCTTTGTCTTATAATTATGCTAAAGTTATTGACTTTAAGACAGGAAAATCATCAGGACATTTTAGTCATAAAAAATCCAATCATATAATTAAATATCCAGAGACTATTTTTATAAATAATAATATTTTAACCACGCCATCAATTGTCATTCGTAAATCAATAATAGATGAAATAGGTGTTTTTGATGAAGGAATGGATATGTGTGAGGATTTAGATTTATGGCGCAGGATTTCAAAAATGTACAAGATAAAATGTATACCGCAATATTTGACTATAATAAGAGAAAGAGAGAATCAATTTGATCCCACGATTTTCTTTTCAAAAAGAAAACTTTTCTTAGAAAAAGCGATATTAGAGGACATTTACTTAGATAGATCAACAATCATTTCACTCTATTATGAATTATACAGCAATTATTATAAGTGTGGTTGCGATAGAAATGTAATAATGGCTAATATTTGCAGTTCTGTAAAAGAATATCCAGAATTAATATCAATTATTGCAAATTTTGAAAATAATCATGACATATCATTGAATCCTAATTTTAATGTACGTACTGAAAAGGAAGCTCAGCTTTATAGTAGTATAAATATATTGCTTCATTTTAAAATAAATCGAATAATAGTCTTAAATATTCTATTACCTTTGTTAGTATTGACTATAAAAACATTAAAAAAAATAAAAAACTTCTTTTAAAAAATAAAATATGAAAAACAAAATACTTATACTAGGCGCCTCGGGTATGTTGGGGCACACACTTTTCTACGATTTTATACAGAATCGGGATTATGAAGTGAAAGGCACAGTGAGAAGCTTAGATGCTGTTAAACATCACTTCCCATCAGCAATGGTGGAACATTTTGTGGATTTGGTGGATGCAAACGATTTAAACTCGGTGAAGGGTGTGATTGAAAAGTTTCGTCCCACTATGGTGATTAACTGCATAGGCATCATCAAACAATTGCCTATTGCGAAAGATCCGCTTACAGTGATAAGGCTGAACGCTCTTTTTCCACATGAGTTAGCAGCACTATGCAAAGAGGCAGGGAGCAGATTGATACACGTTAGTACGGATTGTGTATTTGACGGAAAAAAAGGAAACTATACGGAGGATGACAAGTTGTCAGCGGAGGATTTGTATGGCATATCGAAATATATGGGCGAGGTTAACTACGAACATGCGGTTACGCTGCGAACCTCTATTATTGGACATGAACTTGCATCGAAGCTCAGCCTCTTGGAATGGTTTCTGTCTCAGGAAGGCAGCACCAAGGGATTTACTAATGCTATATATACCGGATTTCCTACGATTGAAATTTCAAGAATAATTGCAGCATATATCATCCCTGATGAAAGTCTTTGGGGTTTGTATCAGGTTTCGGCAAACCCAATATCGAAGTATGATTTGTTGAAGCTGGTGGCGAAAATATATAAAAAGGATATAGAGATAATACCTTACGACGCATTTAAGGATAATAAATCATTGGTTTCGGACAAATTTAAGGAAAAGACAGGCTATAAGCCTCCTGTTTGGGAGGAGCTTGTTAGCAATATGTACACTTATTACAAACAATTTGGATATAAACGCTCATTATAAAAAAACAGGAAAGTATATGTTTAAAGGGAAAACACTATTGATTACGGGCGGCACGGGTTCGTTTGGGAATGCTGCGCTTGATAGATTTTTGGATACGGAAATCAAGGAGATTCGGATTTTTAGCCGAGATGAAAAGAAACAGGATGAAATGCGTCATAAGTATAAAAATGATAAGATTAAGTTTTATATAGGCGATGTGCGAGAGTTGGATTCGTTGCAATCAGCCATGCGAGGAGTGGATTATGTTTTTTCGGCTGCTGCCCTGAAACAGGTGCCTTCATGCGAATTTTATCCTTTGGAAGCTTTGAAAACAAATGTTTTGGGTACTGCCAATACGATAGATGCAGCCATAGAACATGAAGTGAAGAAAGTGATAGTTTTGAGTACGGACAAAGCCGTTTATCCGATCAATGCAATGGGGATGTCGAAAGCACTGATGGAAAAAGTGATGATAGCGAAATCGCGTAATTTATTGTCAGAAAAGACTATTTTATCAGGGACCAGATATGGCAATGTGATGGCATCGAGGGGTTCGGTGATTCCGTTGTTTATTGAGCAGATTTTGCAAAACAAACCTATAACTGTTACCAATCCTCAGATGACTCGTTTTATGATGTCGCTAGAGAATGCCATTGATTTAGTACTTTTTGCATTTTCGAATGGTGAGCAGGGAGATATATTTGTGCAGAAATCTCCTGCCTCCACGATAGAGGAGCTTGTGGAGGTGTTGATGGATATTTTTAATGCCAAGGTTGAGGTGAAAATCATAGGAACCAGACATGGTGAAAAATTGTATGAGTCGTTGCTATCGAAGGAGGAAGCAGTAAGATCTGTGGATATGGGGCTTTATTTTAAAGTTCCGTCGGACAGCAGAGATTTGAATTATGCACAGTATTTTGAGAGCGGAAGTGAAAAAATTGCATTAGCAGAAGAGTATAATTCGCACAACACGCATAGATTAAGTAAAGATGAGTTGAAAAACTTGTTGTTGGATCTGCCGTATGTGAAAGCTGTTTTGACAAAAAAATAATAAGATTGTTATAGATAAATTTAAGCATAAGGGGGCACAAACATGAAAGTAATCACCATTGTAGGAACAAGACCAGAAATAATCCGTTTGTCACGGATAATTCATAAGTTGGATACGTTTACAGAACATATATTGGTTCATACGGGTCAGAATTATGATTATGAATTGAATAAAATCTTTTTTGATGAATTGGGCATACGGGCACCGGATTTCTTTTTAGAAGCCGCTGGAGAGACAGCCGCTGCTACCATAGGTAATATAATTATTAAGACAGATGAGATACTTGAGAAAGTTAAGCCGGATGCCTTGCTAATATTAGGGGATACAAATAGTAGTTTGTCGGTTATTCCTGCAAAAAGGAGAAAGATACCCATCTTTCACATGGAAGCAGGCAATAGGTGTTATGATCAAAGGGTTCCGGAAGAAACAAATAGAAAAATTGTTGACCACACTTCGGATATCAATATGCCATACAGCTCCATTGCAAGGGAGTATCTGTTGAAGGAAGGATTTCCTGCTGAACAGGTGATTAAAACGGGAAGTCCGATGTATGAAGTATTGGAATTTTATAAGGAAAATATAAAAGATTCGGGTGTTTTGGAAAGACTTCATCTTGAATCAAGAAAGTATTTTGTTGTGAGCACTCACCGAGAGGAAAATGTGGATGAAGAAAAAAGGCTTGGAGCAATAGTTGATATTCTCAATAAACTATGTGAGAAGTATAATCTTCCGATTATATTATCCACGCATCCAAGGACGAGAAAACGTCTCGTCTCATTTGGGATTCAACTGCATCCATTGGTACAGGCAATGAAACCACTTGGTTTTTTTGATTATATAAAATTACAGACTGATGCTTATTGTGTGATATCCGACAGTGGTACGATAACAGAGGAATCTTCTATTCTGAATTTTCCTGCCATTAACATGCGGGAATCACATGAAAGACCAGAAGGCATGGAAGAAGGAGTAGCTATAATGACGGGGCTAGTTGTAAAGCGAGTTCTAGAGGCAATTCCTGTTTCGGTAAGTATGAAAACAGGTAATGAAAGGTCTGTTCAACTTGTAAGTGATTATTTTTCACCGAATGTTTCGGATAAGGTTTTGAAAATCATTTTGAGTTATACTGATTTTATAAAAAGGAGGGTTTGGCAGGTTTATGAGTGATTTCCCCCTTGTATCTATAATTATACCGGTATATAACGGCTCAAATTATCTTGGAGAAGCACTAGATTCTGCTTTGGCTCAGACTTATCAAAATGTTGAAATTCTTGTAATCAACGATGGGTCAACTGATAATGGTGCTACCCGAGAAATTGCTCTACGTTATGGAGATAAAATACGGTATTATGAGAAAGAAAATGGAGGCGTTGCAACAGCATTGAATCTTGGTATTAGAGAAATGAAGGGGGCATATTTTTCATGGTTGAGTCATGATGATGTTTATTATCCGGAAAAAATATCGGCGCAGATAGCTCTGAAAAATAAGCTTCCAGATAACACTATTTTTTATACGAATATTGAATATATTAATAAGAAATCAAGGCATTTGTCTTTTTATATAATGGATTCAAATTATCTAAATAGCAAGCCGTCATATTCAATCCTACGCGGATCTATACATGGTTGTTCTTTGTTAATTCCAAAATCAGCATTTAATGAATGTGGGGTTTTTGATGAAAATTTAAAAACAACTCAAGATTACGATTTATGGTTTAAAATGAGGTTAAAGTACAAATTTGTGCATCAACCAAGGGTATTGATAAAATCGCGTATTCATAAAAATCAGGGATCAAATAACAATTCTATCGTCCTTAAAGAATGCAACGAATTATGGATGAATTTCATCAATCAAATTACCTTGGCTGAAATTATTCAATACGAAAAGAACGCCAATCTGTACTATGCAAAGTTAGGTATATTTTTGATGAAAACACCTTACAAAGAAGCAGCATCATATTGTTTTACAAAAGTGAAACATAAACAGTTCTATAAAGTATTGCAAAAAATTTTATGGGGGTTTGAGATGATTGGGAATAAATATAGAAACATGATTTATTCTGTAAAAAAACATCTACCCGAGACTGTATGATATAATGATCGGACTTATGATTTCAATTTGAACAATCCGCGTAATTATAAATGAAGATAAAAGACATGAAAGTACTATTTGCGAACAGAAAAGATTGTTTGACTCGGAGGGGAGGCGATACAACTCAGATGTTATTGACAAAAAAGTATCTAGAGACCATGTATGGTTTGGATATAGAATTTTGTTTTGATGCAGAGGAGCTTTTGGAAAAAGAATGTGATATTGTTCATATTTTTAATGTTCAAACCTATAATGAAAGTGCAGCGTTCATAAAATCTGCCTTGCAAAAGAAATTCAAAATAGTTTTATCACCCATATATTGGAATTATAATTATGCCATGTTTAGTTATGCTTTAGGGGTTCTGAAAATATATAAGCCAAGAAAAATCCATAAGCATTTGAGTTCTCCAGCAATTTATGTGGGGAGCAAACTATTAAAAAATGTGTATCAATCAAAAAATACTCGCAAGACAGTTGAATATATTATAGATAATTCTGATATTTTACTTCCGAATTCAAATGAAGAGTTAGAAATGATACAAAAACATTTCAAGTTGGCAAGACCAATACATCATAGCATAGTCCCTAACGCAATTGAATTGCCATTACAAACTTTTCCAGTATATCCAAAAGATAATAATATAGTGATTCAGGTTGGTACTATTATACCGGGAAAAAATCAAATGGGAACACTTCTTTCATTGATAAAAGAGCCTGAGATTAAAATTTATTTTGTGGGACGGATTCAGGATTTTAACTATTACCAATCTATGTTAAAGATTGCCAAGCGACGAGGAAATGTTTTTTTTACAGGAGAGTTGTCATCTAATGAGGTTAATGAATATTATCAAAAAGCAAAGGTTCATGTTTTACCTTCATTTGGAGAAACGACAGCGTTAGTTTCTTTAGAGGCTATGTTATATGGATGCGAAATCGTAGTTTCAAATGCTGATCACATACCGGTGAAGTATTATAAATATGATGAAATTGGTCATATTTGTAACCCATTTGATACGAATTCAATCAAAAGATCCATATTGAATGCTATAGAGCATCCCAAATATAATGCAGTAAAAGCTAAAGATTATTTTGATTTTTTTAATTATAGTATCGTTGCAGAAAAAACCTATAATTCATATCTAAATCTTTTGCTAAATAATAGAAGCTAAAAAATAAATATTCGCTTTTATGTTTTTTTTGAAATAACACGAATAATAACATGAAAGAAAAGATAAAGCCTTGTCTTAATACGATATGCGTTTGAAATTTTCTGATGTTTTCCACCTTTAATTTTTCCGAACGAGGCAGTATTAGCATGTCGCCTATAGAGAATAAGGCATGAATCACAATAGCCAAATTTGAATTTCACTTTTGCTAACATACCTATCCAAACATCGTGCATAATTATGTGTTTTGGAAAAGGCAAAGCATATAATAATAATTGGCGATTAAAAGACATGCAACACCCATATACAGAATTCTCATAGAGATTGTGAAAGAAACTTCTTTTTAAGGGATGTTTCTCATTAAAATAAGGGATTGAAGAAAGCTTATTATCATTTTCGTCAATTAAAAAGCAATTGCATGTAACGATATCATATCCTGCTTTATGTATTTTTAAAGCAGCCTGTACTCTATCAGGTAGCCAAATATCATCCTGATCTGATAAAAAAATATATTCTCCCGTTGCATGAATCAGTGCATTTTCGAAATTTGAGACTGGTCCTCTAATTCCTTGATTCAAATAAATCTTTATTCTAAGATCATTGAATTCTTTTAGAATTTTTATTGTAGCGTCTGTTGATCCATCATCTGATATAATCAACTCGTCATCCTCATTTATTTGAGAAAGAATTGTCTCCACCTGCTTTTTTATAAATTTTTCACCATTATAGGTTGCCATACAAATAGAAATCAATTGCACCCTCCTTTCATATTTTCACAATTTCAGTCTTTAAAATAATCCGAAGACAATAATCCTTCAGTTATTTTATTCCAGTTAAAATTATCTGTCACATTCTTATAGAGGTTATTTGCCATAGCAACTCTCTTTTCTGGATTCAAATATAATTCTTCAATAGCAGAAGCAATTTCAGATTCAGAGCATTGATTAATTATTATGCCGGAATACCCATTCTCAATTACTTCTTTAGCTCCTCCCATAGCCGTAGAAATCATAGCACGATTCGCCAACCCTGCTTCTAGTATTACTGTTGGCAATCCTTCAGGGTATCGTGATGGATTGATTACAATATCTGATTCATGGAAAAGCGTCATCACCTCTTCATAAGTTATTTTACCAGTTATATGGATATGGTTAATGCCTCCATATTTATTATGAATATCATCCAACAAGGGACCATCTCCAGCAATAATAAGATGCATATTTTCATATTTACTATTTGCTTTGATAAAAGCATTCAATAATTCAATAGCACCCTTTTCAGGAATCAAACGACTTGCACAAGACAAAATTAAATGATTATCAGGAATGTTATATTTTTTTCTAAATATTGGCACGATATGAAGATCAAGATTCGCATCAATACCATTATAAACAACGCCATCAGCAGTAATTTTATAATGCTTAAGCCAATTATTACATGCTTCGGACACTCCGAAAAAGAGAGGGTGAAATGTTTTAACAAATGAAGTTAATAGATGCTCATATTGACTAGCACAAAAATTGATAATAAAATTACCTGAAACAAAATGCCCTGTGCCATGCTCAATGATTATGCTCTTTTTATTCTTCTTAAACGACAACCTTAATCCTAAAAAAGTTGTAAGGTAAAATCTTGTATTTAAGATATAATAGTCTATCTTCTGTTTTTTTAGATAATTAATATAATACCTATACCTTTTGTGAAATATATTTAATAAAGGATAACGCTTTCTGAAAAGTTTAAAGACAGGCAAACGAATAAGCTCAATGTTACCAATATATTCAGAGTCGTTCACGAATTCCGAATTGGTTGTAACAATAATTACTTTAAAGCCTTTATTACTTAATTGTCTCGATAAATTATAGGTATATTTTTCAACACCTCCATGATGAGGTGCAAAATAACCCGTTGTAATACATATACATTTCTTATCTGTTGCTATCATATTTGATTGTAACTTGGTGGTATCTGTTTGGAACAATTAATATATTGCGAATTACCTATTTTTTCGAATAGCCGAAAGCTGCTCTGCAATAAGTCCCAATAGAAAAAAGATTACTCCTGAAATTATACCTATCACACTACCCATAGTGATTCCATGTCCTTCAAATAATGGCTTCGCTCCCACGATAAATCCAATAAGAAATGCTATAATAGAAATAGATAAAAATATTTTCATAGGATTGAACAAAACCACAATATTGATGATTTCCATCACAGTTTGAAAAGCCGTTTCCATGCTGATGGTGCTTTCTCCAGTCATACGCGGGTTAATCTGAATGGGTTCTTCAAGAACGAAATGCCGATTGCTGATGAAGCATAGTGTGATGATATCACTAAAAGACATCGTATTGGGCGTTAGATTGAGATACTTTTGGGCTAAGTCGGTGCGATATATTTTCATGCCCGAATTGATATCGTGGATGGGAACCGTCATCAAGATTTTTGCAATCATACGGATTAAGCCTTTGCCAATACCTCTAAAGAAGGAAGCCGATTTGATACCTTTGCGCGAACCTACTATCATGTCGGCATCTTTGGAGGTGATGCAATGGTAAAGGTTTTCAATATCTTCCAAACGGTGTTGTCCATCAGCATCAATGGTGATGAGATATTCTGTTTTGCAGGCACGAATGCCGCTTTTGATAGCACCACCATAGCCTTTGTTGAGTTTGTGATGGATTACGGTGAAATTATCTTCATGAGTGAAACCTTCTAATATCTCTTTTGAGTTATCTTTTGAGCCATCGTTCACAATGATAATTTCCCAATTGTTCAGGGCGCAAAATTCAATTAAAGGAGGCAAAACAACCTTCAAATTCTCTGCTTCATTATAGGAAGGGATGATAACTGATAGTTTTCTTTTTTCGGTCATATTTTTATTTTAGAATTTAGATTTTAGAATTTAGAATTCCCGCCTGAACGTCGGGCAGGCATTCTCTGTGCACCTCTGTGCTTAACCTTTGTGTAACTCTGTGTTTATTTTTTCTTATTTTTTCACCACAAAGGACACAAGGGGTTTCACAAAGAACACAAGCGTGTTGAATTTTATATTGTTACATAAAGTTTACTATTCAAAATGAACAAGCAAAATTTTCGTTAACAAAGATAAATATTATTTTTGAATTGGAAGATACAAAATAAAATATTTTTTTATGATAGGATCAAATACGCTTGGAATCAGAAGAAATTATTCGATAGTTTTTTCTTCTTTAAACACTAATTTGACTATATTCTCGTTCAAAATTCGTAATATTGCAAAAAACACCTGAATGGAAAAACCCTTAATACTCATAACGAACGACGATAGTTATTCAGCACCCGGCATACGCTATTTGATTTCAGTGATGCGTGAGCTTGGCGAAGTAGTGGTTGTAGCCCCCGACAAACCTCAATCGGGCATGGGACACGCTATCACGGTTTCGGCACCGCTGCGCTTACAAAAAATTAAATCAGATCAGCATTATAAAGAATATTTTTGCTCAGGCACACCTGTTGATTGCGTGAAATTAGCTGTGGACAAAGTGTTGCATCGCAAACCTGATTTGTTGGTTTCGGGCATCAATCATGGGTCGAATGCTTCTGTGAATATCATTTACTCGGGCACCATGTCGGCAGTGATAGAAGGCGCCATGGGACATATTCCTTCTGTGGGTTTCTCTTTAAATGATTATTCGCATCAAGCCGACTTCAGCCATACGGGATCTTATATAAAAGCTATTTGTGAAAACATTCTCGAGAGCGGACTTCCTGAAAGTATTTGTTTGAATGTAAACTTCCCGATAAACGATAAAAAAACTAAAGGCATAAAGGTATGCAGACAAGGCAACGCTTATTGGAAAGAAGAATTCAGCGAACGTCAAGATCCGCATGGCAGAGATTATTATTGGATGATGGGAGTATTTGAAAATTTAGATAAGGGAAAAGATACAGATGTGTGGGCAATAGAGAATCATTATGTTTCTATTGTTCCTGTTCATTATGATTTGACAGCCCATACTGCTATTCCGCTCATTAAAAAATGGAAATTCGATGTTTAAATTCTTAAAAAAAGATTCGTTCGTCATGGGCTTATTGCTCGGGACATTGCTGCCGTTGATTGTTTTCGGCATATTATATTTTATTAACGTAAGTTTTCCAAATTCGGAAACACATAAACGTATTTTCAAACTCACCACCATCATGATATTGGGATTGGTGCCCAACGCATTGACTTTGCGTTATTATTTAGTGAATTTGAAAGCCGACAAAAGCGGACGTGGCATCATGTTTATGACGTTTGTTTATGCCATTGTTTTTATGATTTTTTATATAAAAGAAGATGCGCTCTAACAAAAACAGACAGTATATGGCTATTGCATTGGTATTGATAATTTCAATTGCTTTTATAATGGTTTTTGTGTTGCAGCCTGCCCCATATAAAAGCACTAAAAATGTTGTTGTACCAAAGACAGAACAAATGACTGAGCCTGTGTTTCGGAAAGACGGAGAATTGGTTTTTTCCACTAAAAAGAAAGTGATGAAAACCATAAGCATCGAAATTGCCCAAACGGATGCCACCCGCGAACAAGGTTTGATGTATCGCAAATCAATGCCCGATAGTTGTGGAATGTTATTTATTTTTGATGGGATGCAGCCATTAAACTTTTGGATGAAAAACACGCACTTACCGCTCGATATAATTTATGTTGATGACAAATTCGCCATAGTTAGTATTGCCAAAAATGCTGTTCCTTACTCGGAAGTAAACATTCCATCGGGCAAAGATGCCATGTATGTGGTGGAAGTGAATGCGGGATTTTCAGAGAAATACCATATTGCTACCGGAAGTATCATTTCATTTACTACAAAATAATTTGGTATGACACTCACACAGATTGTTTGGAATCCTTCGCCTGTAATCCATTTGGGAAGCATGGAGTTGCGTTGGTATGGTGTGTTGTTCGCTCTTGGTTTTTTTCTGGCATATTACATATTATATATGGTCTTTAAAAAAGAAAAAGTGTCGTTCAAACTGCTTGATTGGCTTACCTTTTATTTTTTCTTAGCTGTTTTAGTTGGTGCACGATTAGGACATTGTTTTTTCTACGAATGGAGTTATTACAAAACTCATATTGCCGAAATATTCATGGTATGGCAAGGAGGACTTGCAAGTCATGGAGCCGCTATAGCTATAGTTATTGTTTTAATTATATATATCTTGCAGTTCAAGGTCAACGTTTGGTGGTTGTTTGATAGAGTGGCTATCGTTATCCCAATTGTAGCAGCATTTGTCCGTTTCGGTAACCTGATGAACTCGGAAATATATGGGCATGTTACATCGCTTCCCTGGGGATTTATATATCTTAATGATAAAGAGGCAGGAATGTTACCACGCCATCCTACTGAACTTTATGAAGCTTTCACCTATCTCTTTATAACGGCGCTGCTCCTATTATTGTATAGAAAACAAAAAGGTGTGATACGTCCCGGGTTTTTCGTTGGTATATTTTTAGTGATAATGTTTTGTGCACGGTTTCTCATCGAGTTTGTTAAAGAAGTACAGATGCCTTTCGAGAAAAGTATGACCCTTGATATGGGTCAATTGCTCAGTATTCCGTTTATTTTGTTGGGTGTCTTTTTCTTAATTCATGGAGTCATATCGGATAAGATACCGAAGGCACCAAAAGAGGAAAAGAATTAAAAATTTATACCATTTCGTCCAATATTTTATACCAATACGGTATTATCTATTTTTGAAGTTCGGTTGCTAAACTGAGAAGACTTTGTGGCAAGATTAATACCGATATGGTATCTGTAATAGTCCAATAAATTGAACTATTACAGCTACTCTATCGGCATTATACCAAACGGAGTTTGGATTAAAATATAGAAAGTAATGGTATAAGACTTTTTCGGAGTGGACTCAAGATTCAAAATCTTAAATCAAAGCAATATAAAAATTGCTTATAGATGACAATTACGTCTCTCACGGATCTTTAGCCCCCTCGAAGACATCAATTTTGTCGAGATAACTTATGGAGTTGACGATATATTGATCGGCAGGAACCGAGTTTATAACAGTGGTGTCTTGCAAAAGCTTGGTGTTGTCGAAAACATGACTGAGTTCGATGAAATCAATATAAGGACCCAAGCCGGCTAAAATAATGCGTAGATTGCCCACATCAACAAAAATATCTTCCCAATATTGTAAATATTTTTGATAGCCGTAGAGTTCACTTTCGGGTTTCAGATTGCTTTTCGCCCAAAGTTTCATTTGATTGAGCATACTTTTGTCAATGAAGCAATATTCAGGACGATTAGCGAAGTGCTTTTCGATGGCTTTTGTCAACTTATAAGGTGTAGTATAAGAGTTGGTGCCCGTAGAAATATGATATACCAAATGATTTCTTTTCGAAAAAAGCAACGTGATGATAGATTCGGCAGCGTAATCAACCGGAATGATGTCAATTTTTGAATCAGGACTGATGGGAACCAAACGCATCAAATCGAGTGTAGCTAATGCCCAAAGAATAACGGGTGAGCGCGGGTTTTTGTTTTTGCTGTCGCCCATAATGATGGAGGGGCGGGCGACAAGAATTTTATCTTCCGGTAAATATTGATGCAAGAGGAGCTCGCCATGCATCTTGGTGTAGGTGTATTTTACCAAATGATTGGCTTTAAGATTTGGCGATTCTTCTTCGAAAATGGTTCGGTCAGAAACATCCTTTCCAAAGATGGTAGCAGTGCCGATGTATAAAAATGTTTGGAGGCTTTGGAGTTGTTTTGCCCAGGTGAGGATTTTTATCAGACCACCTATGTTAGTTTTTTCAACCATGTCATCATAAATCTTCGAAAAAGATGTGTTGGCAGCCGAGTGAATTATAATGCTTATATCTTTTAATGCGGGATTATCTATGAGTGATGAACTAAGATTGTTGTCGAACAAATTGCCAATGACAGGAAAGACTTTGTTGCGATCGAAATAATCATGATGAAAATTAAACACATGATCGAGGCGAGCGTAAGCATCGGCTTCGTTCTTTGCACGAACCAAGCAAAATATCTTTTTTATGTCAGGATGTTTGGAGAGTTTGACCAAAAGTTCTCCACCTACGAAGCCTGTGGCTCCGGTAATAAATATATTCATACTATGTTTTTTAAATTAATCGAATAATTCAAGTCCAATTATACCCATTATAATAAGACATAAAGAAATTACCTTTGCTGTTGAAATTGAATCATGAAACCAAATTATACCAATAAGGGCAATCAAAGCAGTTCCAGCTCCCGCCCAAATGGCATAGGCAATACTCACTTCCATTCTTCTAAGGACAAATACAAGAATAGCAAGACTTAATCCGTAAAAAATAAACACTAAAATAGACGGAATCAATTTTGTAAAACCTTCTGCATATTTCATGCATACAGTTCCTAATACTTCAAAGATAATTCCAAATGTGAGTAACGTCCATTTCATGTTTTTTCCAAGTTATTATTTTTCTATTAGTTTAAGATTTCTTGTAAAGGGAGCATCAGATTTATAATCTTAAAATAGCAGCAAGCATATTTCTTCCTCTGTGTTTGATCGTGGGCAAAGGTATGTTTTTTTTCAACAGTAATCAGAATACTTTTAATTCTAAAAGAATAAATTCTTTAAGATAAGTGATAAATTACTAAAAAAAAACCGGGCTAAAGAAGCCCGGCTAAACGCATAAAACACTGGAAAGAACGAGAGCTGACTTAAATTATTTTTTAGGAGCCGGTTTTGGAGCTGGCTTTGTTTGTGTTGTTGGTTTTGGTTTTGTTGTGGTGTG
>CAIWVT010000174.1 GCA_903916135.1 uncultured bacterium | reverse complement strand
TTGTCTTCTTTTTTTGCATATAGTAATAGGGTTATGGCACAAAAAACTATTGTAACGCAAAACAATATCCAAGCATACGCAAGTTTATTGGAGGCGCAGATACAAAATTCTTGAAGACTTTTGTATGAAAATAGAACAGCAATAACAGTTGAAACTATTATAGCCGTTGAAACTACAAAATATAGTTTCGCAATCTTATAGAACATGTTTTATTATGACATGCAGCTTATCAATTCGTGGTGCAAGTTGATGAAACACCGTGAAGCATTGCATCAGATTCCACATTTGCTTTGAAGTCTTTGATTTGTTTACTGGTTCCACATTCTTGCGGGTAAGACTTTACTTGGGTTTGACCTTTGTAATCATATTCGTATTTACAAGTTACACATTTTTTGCAAGATACGAAAGAAAACGAAATAGCTACTGCTATTGCAACTAATAATAATTTTTTCATAATTAATTTTTTCTGAAATAGAGTGCAAATATATAAACAATTTTGGAATTATAAAGCAAAATTCAAATTTAAAATTCATTTTGCATCAAATTGCAGCCTCTGATGTCACTAAAATCATAACGACCTAGTACTTCAAAAGTGAAATTATTGTGCATAATGCCGATATCTTTTGTTGCAATAAATGAACAGGTATAGATATTGGATAGATCAATGATGTCAATTCCGCCTGATTTTTGTTGCTCAATAGGTGATAATGGATCATAAATATCTCGAATACGGATGCGCATCCAAGATGGCGATTGGAAAATGCCATTCTTAATGGAGTAGGCTTGTGACATCAATTCTGCCATACTATATTCTGAATGTACAGGAGCATTTAATTTCTGTGATAAAAGTGCATGGACCTCATTTTTTGTAATTTCTTTCATTTGACCTTTCATTCCACCTGTTTCTATTACTAAGAGGTTGCTATGCGAAAGAGGATGTTTTTCTGCAAAATTAATTAACGCATAAGTTACTCCAAAGAGTATTATTTTAGATTTGGGATTATTCCGAATGATTTCTACGAGATATTCTTCTTTATTTAGATAAAAACCACTAAAAGTATTATCCGTTTTCTTTATAAGGAAGTCGAGCATATAAGCTAAAGAAGAGCTTGGAGAGCTTAGATAATCGGGAGTTAAGGCTGTGATAATATAGTCTTTTGGATTTCCATAAAAGGAGCAGAATGTGTTGAGGATGCTTTGCTCATATAAGGAGGTAGAAAAAACGAAACTCTTGCTTCTATGCGAATCAGTAGTTCCACTGCTTAGAAATGTTATTTCCGGTTGAAAAGGGACTGAGGTAATGGAGTGTGTTTTGAAAAACTCAATTGGCAAACAGGGAATCTCATTATAGTCTTTTACTTTTTTAATATCAATTTCAAGTAAATCAATAAAATTTTGATAAACTATATTGTTTTTATATTGGAAATGAAATATTTGTAAAGATAATTCGTTAAAGTCAGATAGGGACTGAATAGTGAAAATTTGAGTTTTTATTTTTTCAATGTCCATTATATCGTTTTTTTATAGTAATTTTATGCTTGAGTTATTAATTGTAAATCTAATGAAGAAAAAATCCATACTAAGTACTTCGTTTTTATTTCTTATTGTTTCACTATTTTATTCGTGTACAAAGCAAGAAAAATTTCCTAATGAACCGCATATCGAATATATAAGTTTTACAAAAATACAAAATTCTTCTGGCATTGACGATAAAGGTGTATTAAAAATTTCTTTTACGGATGGTGATGGTGATATTGGTCTTTCGAATGAAGACACTACTGGTTCTTTTGATAAAAACAGTATTTATTATTACAATTTTTTTATTACGTATTATGAAAAGCAGCATGGACAATTCGTTGTTGTGCTTCCTCCGGTTACGTTTAATTCAAGAATTCCTGTTATTAAATCCATTGGAAATAATAATTCTATAAAAGGAGAAATCGAAATTGAAATGCTTTTCAACAATCCATTTTCCGTTTATGATACTATTAAATTTGATGCAAGCATAGCCGATCGGGCATTACACGTAAGCAATGTTATTTCAGTACCCGAAATCATTGTAAAAAAGCATTGAAATATCAGTATAATTACAGATTCTAATGATAAGCACCAATTCAATTTGGAACAGGATTTAGTACAGCACAAGCCTTTTCAGCACCACTTTGCTCGGCTTGTTTGATGGAGTATCCGTAACCTTTAGCAATGAGTTTGTCGTTATAGTGAACAGCAACCAAATACTGTTTATGATAGCCTTTTCCGCTTTCTTCCACTACTTTGAAGTCAATAGATTTCTTTTCTCTTTGAGCAAGCTCTATCAACACACTTTTATAGTTGAATTCTTTATTTTCAAGCTCTTCTATATCAACGTAACATTTAATGATGCGATTAACGATAATTTTTTGAGCGAATTTGTAACCTTTATCTAAATATATTGCACCAATGATTGCTTCAAAAGCATCTCCATTTTTGGAACGATACACATTGTTGTTCTCTTGTTCGGTATTGATGAGTTTGTCGAAGCCCATTTTTTGAGCAAGTTTGTTCAAGTTGGAGCGACTAACAAGTTTTGAACGCATTTCTGTCAAGAAACCCTCATCCTTCAATGGATACTTATGAAATAGAAAATCAGCGATGACAGAACTAAGTACTGCATCGCCAAGATATTCGAGCCGTTCGTTGGAATTTTTGAATCCTTTAATCATTTCTTGCGCCACAGAACGGTGCAGAAAGGCTAATTGGTACAAACGAATATTACTCGGCTTGAAACCGAGAATGTTCTTTATAGACTTAGATAATTCTTTGTTAGTAAGCGTAAGAAAAAGGATTAACCATTATATTTTTTGAAGATTACAGAGGCATTGTGACCTCCAAATCCAAAAGTGTTGCAAAGTGCAGCTCTAACTGTTCGCTGTTGACTTTTATGGAAGGTAAAATTCAAATTATTATCAATTTCAGGGTCGTCAGTAAAATGGTTAATGGTTGGCGGAATGATATCGTTGGTAACAGCTAATACTGTTGCAATAGATTCTACCGCTCCGGCACCACCCAATAAGTGACCTGTCATTGATTTGGTTGCTCCGATATTTAATTTGTACGCATGGTCGCCGAAGGCACGGATGATAGCTTTACATTCTGCTATATCTCCAAGCGGTGTTGATGTTCCATGGGTGTTGATATAATCAATGTCTTCGGGCATTAATTCGGCATCTTCCAATGCGTTTTTCATTACGAGATAAGCACCATCGCCTTCAGCATGAGGTTGAGTGATGTGGAATGCATCGGCAGATAAACCACCGCCAGCCACTTCGCAATAAATTTTTGCGCCACGAGAGAGCGCATGATTCAATTCTTCAAAAATAAGAGCACTACCGCCTTCACCCATAACAAAACCATCACGGTCTTTGTCGAAAGGACGAGAAGCAGTTGTTGGGTCGTCGTTACGTGTTGATAGTGCATGCATGGCATTGAATCCACCCACAGCACCTGTTACGATTGCAGCTTCAGATCCTCCCGAAATCATAACATTGGCTTTGCCCAAACGAATATAATTGAAAGCATCAATCAAGGCATTGGTTGATGAAGCACATGCAGAAGTTGTTGTGAAATTTGGTCCTCTGAATCCGAATTTAATTGAAATATGCCCGGAAGCAATGTCAACAATCATTTTCGGAATAAAGAAAGGGCTGAAACGTGGAGTTCCATCGCCTTTGGCAAATCCAATAACTTCTTCCATAAAGGTCTCAATTCCACCGATACCAGAACCCCAAATGACACCTGCACGGTTTAAATCTATTTTGGTCAGATCTAAACCAGAATCTTTCATGGCTTCATCTGCAGAGATAAGTGCAAAGTGAGCATAAAGGTCTAATTTACGGGCTTCTTTTCGGTCGAAGTAATTGTTAGAATCATAATTTTTTACTTCGCAAGCAAACTGTGTCTTAAATTTTGATGCATCAAAACGGGTAATAGGCGCAGCACCACTAACCCCATTAAGCAATGATTCCCAATATTCATTGAGGTTATTGCCTATAGGAGTTATTGCACCAAGACCAGTAACAACAACTCGTCTTAATTCCATGTAGTTTTCTTACTTTGTATTGTTCTCAATGTAGGTGATAGCGTCGCCAACTGTTCCTATTTTTTCGGCTTCTTCATCGGGAATGGCAATGTTGAACTCTTTTTCGAATTCCATAATTAATTCAACAGTGTCAAGAGAATCAGCCCTAAATCATTTGTGAAGCTTGCTTCTGGAGTAACTTCGTTTTCGTCAACTCCGAGTTTATCTACAATAATAGCAATTACTTTTGTTGAAATTTCTGACATAATTTTATATTTTTTTGTTTAATAAGGATGCAAAGGAAGCTATTTGTTTGGATATGGCAAAGAAAATTTATTACTTTTTTTATCAACATTTTATTATATTACACAAAACCAATTCAATACATTTTATCAAATGATTAAATTTTAACATCTTTTAAGAAATAAAAGTCTATGATTTTTTGTGAATCCTTGCCTTTCATTTTATTTGTGACCGGTATGCCCAAATCCGCCGGCTCCTCTTTTGGTTTCTTCAAGGGAATCGGCTTCAATCAGTACGGCTTTTTCATGTTTGGATACTATCATTTGAGCTATACGTTCGCCATCGTTCACCAAAAAATCGTCGGAAGAAAGATTCACTAAAATAACTTTTATTTCTCCACGATAATCGGCATCTATAGTGCCCGGAGAGTTCAATACCGTTACACCGTTTTTGAATGCCAAGCCGCTGCGGGGACGCACTTGCGCCTCATAGCCTATGGGCAATTCGATGAACAGCCCAGTGGGCACTAAAGCGCGTTGCAAGGGTTTCAAAGTTACAGGTTCTTCAAGGTTGGCGCGAAGGTCCATGCCGGCTGAAGCATCGGAGATCATTGTGGTCTGAACAGAAATCGAATATGGGGCTTTTATAGTCTGAAGCGCTACTGTCTGGTCTGTTTGGGCCAATTGCCTTTCCAGCCTCTTAACCTCTGCCTCTGTAGCTTTGACCTCCAGAGCATTGGCTGCTGACATCGAGGATAACTTCTTCAAGTCCTCAAGCTTTCGTTGTTCGATTTTCTGCTTTATCTTCAACGTTTCCCTCTGACTGGCAACCTCCTGATTTTCCAGGGTGCAAATGGTCTCGCCCTCCTGATACTTAGATTTATCGGGATCAAAACCCTGAACGATCCCACCAGCAGGTGCCTGCAAAACACCTTCCACAGGCATAATGAGCGTCTGGGCCGCGATGACATATGCGCCATTGGTCGAGGTCGGATTCCCCGGTATTCCGCCTAAGGCCGCTACCGGGTTTTGAACGGGCTGGGCTGCGGAACTCATGCCCACAGAAACCACCTTAACATTTCTAGGACCAACAGCAAAAGGAGTCCCCATGTCCTTAGCTGGATTCACAACTTGCCTCTCCTGTCCAGGCCGTCCGACAGGTAAGGCAGAGCCGTTGCTCGTATTCATATTCGACCCTGAAACGACATGGGCAGCAAAAGCCGTGGCCGTTTTCCTGGTTTGCGGAGCATTGCCCCTGTTAATCCCTTCCCTGCTTTTTTCTCGATTTACAGACTTTCCAGGGCCGTCCCCATCAGTTCCCCCATGAACCAAATGCTGAGCTAAAACCTGAGGAGCATGTGTCGACTGTGGGATCGACGAAGAAGAAGCACCTTCCAGTTGTGAAGCGCCTTTTGTTCTAGACTGGCCTTG
>CAIWVT010000173.1 GCA_903916135.1 uncultured bacterium | reverse complement strand
TCTTTAAGGAGAATTATTATTATCTTATGCTTTTAAAAACAGTTTTATCCTATCCTAATCAAGTTGGGGTTATATGTGGTCGCTGAGTTTTTCAGCAGACCCTATATAGGTGTGTTCAAGCGAGCTATTTTAAGCGAACAGAGAACATACCTTCTTGAGTAATGCTAACATTTGCTACTGTAACTGTTTTAGTTCCTGTAGCTATCAATTCTGAATCGCCGGGTTCTATAACAGTGTATGTTAATTCGTTGTCCACCTTAAATTTAATCACTGTGGTGCCGATGTTCACCAAGCGAGTGTTGCCAACCACATGTTCTACCGTGGTGGCTCCGCCAGCAGGAAGTGTGAATTTTATGGCAGCTTTAGCAGCTTTTCTTTTATAGGCTGTAGCAATATGCGCTACCGTTTCGGTCAGTGCCAAGTTATCTTTTGCAGCGCGTTTCAAATAGGTGTAACAGGTGTCGCTATATGTCATCAGTTGGTTGCCCACCACCAGCAAAGTATCCTCTGCACCCTCTAAAATAGGGCGTAGAATATTTATGACCAAAAGCATGTCGTCAGCCAGTTGTTTGTCGTTTTTGTATTGCGTTATGTCGAATGTTTCGGGTATTGCTGTAAGGTTAGCCATCACAGCGGCAAAAACATCGTTGACATAGCCTGCACGTTTGGTTGCCATTTTGCGGAGCCTCCTGCGTACTACAGGGCTAAGGTTTACTAAAAATGAAAGAATAACCAGCATTTCGGATGCCGATAATTGAAAATCTGTTTTGTTTTGTTGCGTCAGTGTTGCCGACACTAATGGATTTGCCATATTGTCCTCCTTTTTTAAATATTGTTATTATTTGATTTTAATTTTCGACAAAGATACAATCAAAAATATATGCAAAAGCGAACAAATGTATGAACGGGCAAGAATACTTATTGAAAGGCGTGTTTGAGGCAACGAAACGGTTTTTTGCTCAAAGAAAAAATCAGAAAATATAGTAATTTTTATACCAAAAGCAGCCCAAAAAGAACAGAATTTTTAATATGCTTATAAAATGGCAGACATTTTTTTTAAAATCGAAACGGGATAGGAATTATACCAAGCATGCTTCGCATTAGAAGGAAAAAAATGGAGGATACTACTTCTTCAAAAACTTTTGCATAAAAGCTTTGTGATAGGTGTCGCTCAAAGGTGCTTTGTTATCACAGGACAAAAGAATAGTGAGGTCGGCGCTAATAAATTCCTTAATATGGTTTGTATTGACATAATAGGATTTATGTGTTTGTATGAAGCTATGGCTTTCGAGCAGATAATTATAGGTTCCCAAGTTTTTACTACTAATAGCAGTTTTACATCCCAAAAGGTAAAAATTGGTATAATTGCCATCGGCTTCAATCAGGATGATGTCTGAAATGGATAGTATTTTGAAGCCTTTGATATCGGTCAAAACCACTGTTTCGATTTCTTTTTCTTTTTGATTGATGATATCCAAGAGTATCCTTGTGTTTAAAGCTTCTGTTTTTAGATGAATCTCTCCCCTAACCTTTTCAACTGCTGCGATCAATTCAGTAATGTTCACCGGTTTCAGCAGATAATCGCTTGCACTAAATTTAAAAGCTTGCACTGCATATTTCTCAAACGCCGTAACAAATATAATCCTGAAATCTATAGTGCCGATTTGGTTCAACAAGTCGAAACCTGTTCCATCCTTCATTTCCACATCGAGAAAAACAAGTTCAGGATTGACCTTTGAAATTACTTCTTCCCCTTCTTTCACACCCGAAGCCATAGCTTCAATTTTTATATTTTTACAATATTTCGAAATATAATTGGCAAGCACATCGCGTCCTGCTTTTTCATCATCAATAATTATGGCGTGTATCATTTTTCTTCTTTGGTTTAATGGGCACAAAGATAATTACTTTTGTTCCTGTTTCATTAGTTTCTTCGAATAAATCCTTTATTTCAATTGTAAAATTTGTTTTATACATGGTGTTGTAAAGAGCCAATTTTTCCTTAATAATCATTTCTCCTTTTGATTTACGCAGTTTCTGCAATTCGGTTTTGCCTTGGATTGATAGGTTTTTACCAATGCCATTATCCGTAATAGTGCATTTTATAGCTCCTTCTGAGGTGGAAGAATAAACAATGGAAATAAATCCTTTTTTTGTCAAGAAATTGGGGAAAGCATGTTTAATGGCGTTTTCAATAAATGGCTGCGCCATAGAAGGCGTAACCTCCAATTCATCTTGATTTATGGCTTCATCAATTTGAATTTGATAGGTAAATCTATCCGAATTATTGGTAAATTCCAATTGGAGATATTTTTCAACAGCCTCGACTTCTTCCCTAAAAGAAACATATTCTTGATTAGAATTGTTCAGCGAAAGGCGCATTAAACGCGAAAAATCAGTCAGATACTGATTGGTTTTCAATTCATCATTCAAAGCCACTAAATTATTGACAGAATTCAAACAATTATCAATAAAATGTGGATTTAATTGCTGTTGCAGCAAATTGAGGCGAAGTTGAATTTTTTCTTGCTTCTCTTGAGACTGTTTTTTAATAATTCCGGTTCTCCATCTAAAAATCACAACTACGATGCCTATTAACATCACCACAAGAAACATGAAGAACCACCATGTTTGCCAAAAAGCCGGATGAATAGTAAATTTAATACGTAAAGGCTTTGATGTCCAAACTTTATCGCTGTTACAACTTAAGATTTCAAACACATAATCGCCTGGAGGCAAATTTGTAAAAACGATACTAGTTTCGTCGGTTGATTCCAACCAATCGTCGTCGAACCCCACTAATCGAGTTTTATATCGCACTTTTTCAGGACAAGAAAGAGAAATACCATGATAGACGACTTTAATATTGTGTTTGTCATACGTAAGTTCAACAGATTTGCTTAAATTAGAATACTCGTTTAAATAAGTTTCCCAAGCCAAACTTTCGTCAGAAACCTCAAAGGAATACAAATTAAGATTTGGCGCAATGGTGTTCTTTTTAAGCTTATAGGGCATGAATTTTACCACGCTTTCGGAAGTAGGTATCCACACATTGCCTTTGCTATCTATACACGTCCCATTTTGTCCACATTCAATACCTATGAAGCCATTCGTTCTGTCGAAAAATTTAAAACAATTTGGGTTATAGTTATAAAAAGCATCCAAATCTATATACAGAAACCCTTTTACAGTGCCTGCAATTATATAGCGATTTTTATATAAACTGATAAAGAAATACTGGTCATCCGAGATTTTCATTTCTTGCTTCCAATTATAAAAATAAAGTCCGTTTTTAGTAGCCAACCACATATTACCCATTTGGTCGCGTTTGCATGATACCACTCCTATATCATTCTTCAAACCTTGCGAGTTGAGAACTTTTAAAGAATCTCGTTCTAATAAATAAATTTTGGTATTAGTACAAATCCACTTTCGATGGTATTTATCTTCTTCAATAAAAAGTACATTTTGATTAGGCAATTCCAGAAACTTTTGATTTTTTGTGTTCAGGTTGTAAATGCACAAACCACCACTAACTCCAAAGAATATACTTTGTTGTAAAGTATCCTCATACATACAAAACGAGCTTAAACCAAGCTTTTTATATTTAAACTTTACTACATCAATTTTTCTACCATCATAAAAAAGCACCTTACTTTTATTGGTAGGCAAAACGCATTCTCCTCTACTATTGCACATCCCGTTCATTAAAAAATAAAAATCTTTACCTTTTAAGGACTCGTCTATAGGTATTGCTGTTGGTTTGTTGTTTTTCATCCTACATAGCGTTCCATTAAAGCCAGCAAATACCATAGCACTATCTTTAGTTTCCATTATGCTCCAGATATATGTTGGAATGCCCGTTTTCTCTCCATAATTTCTAAAGGCAAAAGATTGAGAGTAATAGAGACCTGTTTCAGAACCTTGCCAAAAATTACCTTCTCTATCGCAAATCATATTATGGCAGGGAAAATTCGGCACACTATCCTCATCTAAGAGATTTCCAATAGTATCAATGAGTCCCCAATGGGAATCGCTTAACTGAAAGAATATATTGCCAGTCATATTCATATCTAATGTTGTGAAATGCGATTTTGTTTTTGTATTATATATTCGAATCGTTTTCCCATTTATAAATTTATAAATACTACAAACACTCTCATTCAACTCACTATTTTTAGCACCAAAATATAACACGTTCTCACCTGCGTAAGATAAATCAATATTCTTTCGATTCATTACAAAAGTGAGTTTTCTATTTTCCAAACTAAACAAACCATCATCGGTCAATACTAATAACTTGCCAAGGAAATTGTTGAACCCAACAATTGAAATATTTATACCTTCTTTACATGAATAGATATCTTTAATTCCGCTACTATTAGCTAATAAAATCTGATTCCCATACAAAATATAAGCTTCGGTAGTATCAGAGTTGAATTTTATTGAGTATAATCTAGGTTTGGGGAATGTGTAGAGTAGTTCAAATTGACCATTGCGTAACACAGCTAAATATGTCGGACTATAATAATACAGCTTGTTTTTAATTTCAAAGAAACCATTCCCCCATCCAAATGGAACGCCACCTGCTGCTGAATAATTCTTAAAATGAACACCATCAAACCTACTCACTCCTCCTTTGGTGCCTACCCATATAAATCCACGGTGGTCTTGATACAAATTCATCACCTGATTTTGCGCCAGACCATCGAGAATGGTATAGTGTTTATAGCTATATTGCTGCGCGAAAGAAGAACTCATGCATAACAAAGAAGCAACAACAAGTATTATAAATTTGAAATGCTTTGCCATTATTTTGCAAATATATAATAATTCCTTTTAAGTTATTTAAAAATAATAAAATCTCTTACTAACAATATTTGCTGATTGTTGGTGATGCAAAACAAAGTCAATGTATTTTTTTACTCACAATTGAACCAACAATTTAACAATCGAGCAATTCAACAATCATCCAAATAAATCAGATACTTTACCTATTCCTCTCAGCCAACCGCAACTTTTCCTCTTCTGAAACTTGTTCCCAAGGTCCGATGTCATACTGACGTATCAGCGTACGATATTCTACGGCATTTTTGTTTAAGCGGGCAATATGGCGATTGTAGCTTATCATAGAAAGTAAAAAAGAAGAGCCCATATCTTTGGCGAGCTTCTTTTTGCGGATAAGGGAAATGATATAATGAAACAATTTGCGTTTGAATGGCGCGGGGACAAACAGATATTCTTTCAATAATTTCAACAACATACGCAAGATAAACCCTAAGCTTGGATTGCCATCATTGTAGGACTTGGCAAAGTTTCCTTCGCCAAAAACAATGCGAGCTTTGTGCAATAGGGATTCAAAAGAATACATGCGCGAGAGTGTCGTCATATAGTTGTCGAACAATTCCATCTGTCCCATTTTGAAATAATGGATGCAGGGAAACAAACCGCCCATCATGTCGGGGTTGTTGTCATACACTCTGCCTTCGAGGCGCAAGCGTTTGTAAAGTTCGGTGCCGTGGGGTGCGCCAAGGATATTAAAATTGATATAGCATAAGCCGGTGCGCTGCGTGAACTCATACAAACGGTCGAATTCTTCGGGCGTATCGTTATCAAAACCGATGACGAAAGAAGCGGTGATGTGGATGCCATGTGAATGTATCTTGCGGATGGATTCTTCGTAAATCACCGCATCGCGATTTTGTTTCTTATGTGTTTCGTTCAAACTGCCTGCGTTCAAAGATTCGAAGCCGATGAGGATATTGAAACAACCTGAATCGTTCATGGCTTTCAATAGGGTTTCGTCCTTGGCAATTTCGATGCTCGACATGCAAGCCCATGAAATTTTCAGGGGCATAAAAGCTTGCATCAATTCATGTGCATGGCGTTTGTTGGCGGTTAGGTTATCGTCCACAAACAATATTTTGCGGATGGGCAAACTTTTGATTTCTTCCACTACGTTCGGGATGTTGCGATAGCGCATCTTGTTTCCAAAAAGACTCGTGACCAAACAAAACTCGCATCTATAAGGGCATCCGCGAGAGATTTGCATGCCCACCTGAAAGACTTCTTTCATATTGACCAAATCCCAACGAGGGAGTTTGGTTTCCTTAAAATCACAAAACTCGTTGGATTGATATTGCTCCTGCAAACAGCCGTTTTCAAAATCTTCCAAACATCGAACCCAAGAGTTTTCTGCTTCGCCTATCACCAAACTATCGGCATGGAAGCGGGCTTCATCTGTCATAAATGAGACATACGGACCGCCAATAATCACCTTTACGCCTTGGGAACGATACCAATCGCCAATTTCATACGCCCGTAAGGCAGTAGTAGCCAAAGCGGAAATACCCACCAAATCGGGCAAATCATTATTGGGAAGTTTTTCTATTTCTTCATCAATAATACGTACATCATAAGAGTCGGGAGTCAAGGCAGCAATCATCGGCATGGACAAGGGCAGCATAAACTTTTTCTTGCCCAACATTTTGCTCAGCTCTGTTTGCCCATAATAATTGGGATACTTTTGCGCAGGCAAAATCAGAAATATTTTTTTCTTTTTATGTAGGGTAGTTGTCATGATGCATCAATAATAACGAAGTGAAAAACCGGCTTGCATAAACTTGCTCACTTCGGTAACAAAACTCAGAATAAGGTCGTTTGTTTGGAGTTTTTCTTCTCGCAAAATTTTGTCTAAACAAATAAAAACCATGGGAGGACCCACGTAGCCCATGTCGCTCATCTTCGAATATAAAGTTTCTTTTGGGATGCCCAAGGACTCGCACTCTTCAATGATAAGTTCCGAAATATGTTTGGAAGGAAAATTCACTTGAAAATATTTCAACTGACTCAAATCAATCTGATACTTTTCAATCATACGCTTCAATCCTTTATAAAAGACGGAGCCATCTTCGTCATGAAAATGTGTGCGCAATTGTTCGTTGAACATCTGAGCTATATGATGGCTGCCCGACTCGAATTCAAGTTTAGGGTTCTGCCAATAAGCAGGGCGCTGATTGAGCATGGCGGCAGGTTTTTTCCCTCCGATGGATTCGATATAGGCGTTTTCAACCAACAAACCTTTGCGAATGTCGGTAGCTTTCAACACCACTGCCCCTGCCCCATCGCATAAAAAATAGCGAAGAAACAACTCCTCCTTCTTTAATAAAGGTTGATTATAATATTCGGCAATAAGTTCGGAAGAAGAGATGCCGGAAGAAATCACCAAAGCAGTGTCGTAGCGTCCTGATTTTATAAAATCATACGCCACTAAAAAGGCTTTATAGGCTGATGTGCAATTGGCATGTATGGATATTTCGCCGCAAGCCTCTATACCCAAGCCTTCCTGAATGCGAACACTTGCCGTAGGCATTTGATGTTGATGGGCACTTCCGTAAGCAATAAATTGTATGTCGGAGTTTTTCAAACCTGACATTTCGATAGCTTTCGTAGCCGCCTTGATGGACATGCTTACATTATCTTCAATAAATTGCCGAGTGTTGGGGTCTATTGCATAATGATAATAATTGATGTCGAGCATCTCGCGCATCAAGGGTTTGATGCGGGCAAACCATTTCATAACCGACGCCGGAGCATCCGTTATTTCACCCAAATAGGTGTCGGCATCCTCAAATGCGACGGGACTACCGGGTAAATAGCTGCCTGTACCTATAATTTGAACTTCTCTATCAATCATCGCGATGTGTCCTTAGAAACTTCTTACAATAAAAATCCTTAAGAGAACGATTGTAATTGTGTAAAAGTATATTTTTTGTAAAGCTTACAGCTTTTTCCATTAGTTCGCTCTTGGGAACCACATCATCCACAATACCCATATTAAGGGCTTCGCGAGCATCCAAGTTTTTGCCTGTTAAAAGCAGTTCCATCGTATCCTTTTTGTTCATCAATTCCGAGAGATATACCGAACCGCCACAACCTGTCATCAAATTGAAACCTGATTCGGGAAAGCCCATAATGATGTTTTCGGTAGCTATACGAAAATGACATGCCATTGCCAATTCCATCGCCGAGCCAATGCAAACGCCTTTGATGGCAGCAATGACAGGAATATTTGCCAAATAAAAACGTGAGAACGTTTGACTATTTGCCAAATAAAAATCGGATGCTTGTTGCGGCTTATCCTTATCAAATGACAATAAATCGTTGATATCAGCCCCGGAGGAAAAATGTCTGCCCTTACCGGAGATAATCAAAGCTTGAATTGAGATGTTACTTAATAAGGTATCGGCAAGTTCATGTATCTCATAAAAGAAAAGCTTCGACATGATATTGGCAGGAGGTTGATTCAATTGTATGAATCCGATTCCATCTTCGATATGCCAATCAATAGTTTCAAACATGTTACGCCTCTGACTTTCTTAGAGCAGCTTCGGCTAAAGCCAACTCGCAAAACATACGGGTTTCTTCTTTTAGTGCTTCCTGTAGGGGAAGTTTCTTTGCGTTGTGAATAGCCTGCATAATGGATGTGATCACGCTGCGAGGTTTCGAACCCACTAAATTGTTGATATATTGCAAGGCATAATCTAAGACATTTTCGGAAGTCAATTGGTCAACAATGTGCAATTGCAATGCCTTTTCTGCATCAAAAGTTTCGCCCGACATTAGTAATGCCAACGTATCAGCAGTACCTGTCAGATTTGTTACACGATATATCCCGCCTAAGCCCGGCATCAGATTTGAATTAACTTCAGGAAAAGCAAACAGAGCTTTGACCGATGCTATACGGATATGACAAGCCAAAGCAATCTCCAAACCGCCACCCCAACAAACACCATTGATGGCAGCAACGACAGGAATATGTATGGATGAAATAGCTTCAAGCAATTCAGAGCCATCGGACATCGCATTTGTCAATTGGTTTGAATCTTTCGCCAATTCAAATAAATTATTCAAATCAGCACCGGCAGAAAAATGCCGTCCAACTCCTGAAATAAGGATACCATTAATATCTTCCTGTTGTGAAAGCTCATTCAGAAAATCAATGGGAATAAAGGAAGGAGACTTTAAATAATTTTGAGGGGGATTACTTATTTTCAGAATTGCAATACTACCGTGTTTTTCGAATACAATATTTTCAGGTGTTGTCAAAATTTTTCGTTGTGAGTTAGTAATATATCGAATTCAGGTGGCACCCCACACGGTACCCTATCAATGTTTAATGGAATAGTTTTGACAACAGCATGGGAAAGCTTCACACCTGTCGCCTCATTGGTCATACGCTGCTTGAAAATAATATAAGGTCCGCTCAATTCAACCATAGTACGAATTAATATGTTATCAAATAAACAGGCTTCTTTCGAATAACGAATGTTTATTTCTGTTACTACTAAGAAAATTTGGTCGGCTAAAACCTTTTCGAGCAAACCACTTGTGCGCATCACGTCCCAACGAGCCTGTTCGAAATAGTTCAAATAAACAGCATTGTTCACATGATTATACGAATCAAGTTCATACCCTCTAACCGATAAGCGATATTCAAACATTATTTTCTTTTTGATAAAAGTTTGTAAAGGTAAAAGTTTATAAAGTTCATAAAGGTAAAAGTTTATAAAGTTTGTAAAGGTAAAAGTTAATAATGCTCATAAAGTTTTGATTAATCCAGAGAGCATTTTTGATATTTCTTCGGCAAGTAAAAACAATCTTTTATAGTTTTCTTCATGAACTTTTTCAAGTTCCTTTGCAATAATTAGCATAGACCGAACTTCGCCACATGAGCCCTTTGCAATAAACAGGAACTGTTTAAACTCATTATTTGTTTTACGTTCATAGCCTTCAGCAATATTGTTCATAACCGAAATTGCAGCCCGTTGAATTTGATCTTTAAAACCAAAATCCTTACTATCAGAAAAGTTTTTATAAATTTCTTTGGCTAATTCTTTTGCCTTCTGCCATGCGAGAATATCTTCAAATCTTGCTATACCCATGTTTTTATAGTTTTTAAATGTAAAAGTTTGTAAAAATGAAACACTTTTACCTTTCCCCTTTTACCTTTTACCTTTCAACTTTTACCTTTTACCTATCGAATAAGATCATCAACAGTGTTCTTTTCAATTTGAGACCATTTCGGACTCATGAATTTTGTTCCGTCCCATTCAAAATCAACCCGATAAAAATGCTCATTCATAAAAGTGAGTTTCGATTTTGCTTCAGGGTCATGAACAATAAATATAAGGTTTTCGTGTGCGATATTATATTTGCGAATAATGATGCCCGCCAATTGTGCCGAAAAGTTTGTAACGGATGTTCCGGGATTCTCTGCATAAAGTTCGGTGGCTATCACAATAGTCTTGTCATTCTTTTGAACAATTTTCAAACCACAACGCGATGCAACATCCCACAAACCATTAAAATCATACACTTCTTCAAAGTAATCCGAATTGATTTCTTTATTAAACTGCTTTATCATACGTGAACTAATTATGAATTATTGGCATTACGAATCACTTGTTTTCCAAAGCTATTTTTTGACAAATCTTTGCGAACTCGGGTGTAAGTTCCATCAGCGATTTCCTTCATGATTACTTGTTGGAATAACTTGAACATCTTTTCCGTTTGAGTTTCTTCTTTATAAAAAGTATCCCAAGCATAATAATACAATTCCTGCAATTTCTCAGGAGTCATTTGTTTAGGTTGGATAACAACTTTCCCTGCATTATAATGATTCCAATCGTGGTCAATAATACGATTTTGGCGTAGCATATCGTCATACGCCTTTGTATGTGGAAATGGTGTCAAGACAGTGAATTCAGCCAAATCTAAATTAATTTCGAGCAAAAAGTCAATCAGACGTTTGATATCATCTTCCGTATGATCATCAGTACCCAACAGGATAGTGCCTTCAACTGCGATGCCATGATCGTGATAGCGTTTCACGCGGTTGCGGATATAATCAGAAGTATCAAACACTGCTTGATAGACAAACCATGCTCCTGCTTGAGCAGCTAAATCCAACACTTCATCATCATCTTCAATGGGGTGGGAACACCATTTCTTTTTAAAAGGTATCATTTCGCGAAACAAATCCTTTTCCCATTGCTTATCCTGCGCTAAGGAATTATCCACAATAAAAAGACGGTTATTATCAATGGTTGCCAATTCTTCAACTACTTTGTCAATGGGACGTGGACGAAAACATTTTCCACCTAAATACGCCACAGCGCATGGGTAGCAATTGTATTTACATCCACGAGAAGCATGGAATAAATCCACCATGCGTACACCCTTATGATAATATAACTCTTTCTTTAAAATACTTCTGCGTGCAGGACCGATTAAGTTAATATCGGGCATTTGGTTCAAAAAGTTATATACTTTTTGCAGCTTTCCATTTCTAAAATCAGCAAAAACCTGTTCTAAACGTCCTTCGGCTTCACCTAAGAAAATTGAGTCGGCATGTTCCATGGTTTCTTCTGCATGTAGCATCGTTGAGATACCACCGAAGATTACCTTCTTTCCACGTTTTCTAAATTCATCAGCTATTTGCCATCCTCTTTTAATTTGACCGGTTAGCATCATTGAAATACCAATAAAATCAGCATCATCGTCAAATGAAATTGTGTCCACATTTTCATCTGTAAATTCTATATTGACATATTCGGGTAGTGCTGCCGCAAAGACCACCGGACCATGAGGTGGTAAGTTAAAAATGGTTTGTCCTTCGAGTTTTTCCCATTTCGGGTAGATAAGTCTAAACTTCATACGTTGTAAATTTATGTTTTTTACTTATTTGTTATTTTTATTCATTTCTTTTTTGCAACCTTCTATTTGTTGCAGAATGTAGTTTTTTTCTGATTTGAAAGAAATTTGTTTTTTCATTGCTTCGCTATAATACTGAAAAGCGTGAGTAAAATCGTGTCGTGCAAAATAATAATCACCAATCAGGGAATAAGTTTGGTAATAATCAGGGTTTGTATTTATAAATGTAGCCAACAAGGTCTCGTTAAATTTAACAGTATCTTTTTGAATATGATTCAATAAAACATTTTTCAAGTTCTTAAAATACGATATATTGCAATAGTATTCCTTTAATAATCTCCAATCAGGCTGCAAAGATACGTCATTTTGGTAAATTTCTGAACTTTTTAATGGATATTCTTTTAGGGAAAATATTTTATTCAGGTCATAACATACATACTTACCAAGTTGATATGGCTTTGTAGATACCCAAACCAAAAGCTTTTCCGGCTTAAAAATTATGGAATGATGCGCTATAAATTGATTAATTGCCATCTCGTTGGTATAACCAATTTTTTCATCATTCAATCCATCAGGGTTCCGTAAAATTGATGCAGCTATTTTTTCGTCCAAAGGTAAATTTTGTTGGATTAACTGCTGGGTACGTTCAAATCTATATTTTGTAGGAGTTTCCGTTTGTTGTAAAATATTTTGTTCGTCGCTTACAAATTCCTTACCTTGAAAATGATTGGTACAGACCAAATAATTTGAATCCGCATGAACTACATCCGTCTTGTAAGGACTCTTTTCGATAATAAAAGCTTGTTTATCGAACTTTGAACCAATCAGAATAGATTCCGAAACAAATGTTTTATACGAGTCGGCAATTTTCTTTGCGTCATCAATATTCTTTGCATATTGAAGAATATCGCGTGCTACCAAAGAAATGGGTGTTGCTACCTGCACAGGTATATAAGATTTGGCAGCATTCAGCGTAACAGTCAATCCTTGATCATTCATGCCTGACACAACGCCTGCCATGCCACCCCATGTAATCATCATAAACTTGTAACCGCTATCAGGCTTTATGAATTCAACAATTTTATCTTCGGCAAATTCATCTCCTACATAAAAATCAAAATTACGTCCCACTATCATAGATGAGTCTTTTGACTTATCGCCCCATACCGCAAATGAGGTACAACCCACCAAATGATAATTCTGCATCATGTGCCCAATGTCATGGGCGGCATGGTAGTTCAAAATACGAAAATACTTACTACCAATCTCGTCAAAATCGTTGGAAGCAAACTGCGAAATGCCATAAATCTCTTTTAGAAATTCAGGCTTTATGTAGGCGTCAATATCTCTATTAAATACAGCTAATAAAAACTGTAAAAACCGAAGGTATTTACCAGAAGGAACCATTTTGTGTATTTGATCTACGAATGCTTTTTCTTGTTTGTAGCCTAATGCGCGCGTAAGTTTGCCAATAACCAAACCTCTTCGATAAGCCTCCCCTTCAGCATATACTTCGTATAAACCCGTATTGCTTTTATGAATCCACGACTTGCCACAATAGGTGAGTGAATCACCGATATTCTTTGTTACCAACGAAGTTGTATCAATAGCATTGACAGGCGGTGGCGTTATCTTTAGATAGGAATTAAGACCAAGAATACTTACAATTGCAAACAATAAAATACTTGCAAAATACCGAAGCAGCATCTTCTTTACATTATCAATCCGCATTTCTTATTTTTTTTACCAGATACTCTAACCCCAATAAATCTGAGCAGGTGGTAACCGAACCAATCGTTACGCCCAAGACCCCATGAAGAATTATATTTTGTCCTGTCAAAAGGAGATTTGGTATTTTGGTTTTAGGCGAAATCAGGGTTTTTAAGGGTTCGTTGCAATCTTTAAGAATGCCATATAACGAACCTCCCACAGTTCCTGTATAATCGCGAAACGTCAAGGGCGACGATGTATAACATTTCTTTATCGTCTTTCGAAATCCAGGAAATCGGGCTTCTACAAGGTCGAGCAATTGCTCCGTTTTTTGTTTCTTAAACTCAAGGTAATCTTCTCCGCGCTTCCCAATAGAAGTATGTTCCCATTTCTGCACATCTTTAATATCCATATACGCCATAATGGTGGCACAATCGGCATATTTTTCAGATGTAGATGTTGCAGGTGTAATCAACAAGAAATTGTAGGGCCAGTCTTCATCTATGTTTTCATGCGAAAGCCACACATCATCTTTTTTATAGAAGTACTGATTATGGTTCAAATATTCAAAGGTATTTGGTTTGAAAACCACATAAAGCGTAAAGTTTGATGTAGTGTTTTCCAGATTCATAATTCTCTCGCGATAGGCTTTGCGCAAATACTTTTCATCTATCATTTCGAGTGTTTTGGCGGGATGTATGCTCGAAATAAACTTATCGGCATATAGCGTTTCCTTATTGTTCAGTTCTACTCCACTCAATACGTTGTTATCAAATACAAACTTTTCGACCTTAGCATTCTTCAAAATCGTGCCGCCTTGAGCCTCTATTGAATCTGCTAATGTTTCAGCAATAATAGAGCTGCCATCCACCACCCGCCATGAGCTTTCGATGAACGAATTGTTGACAAGAGCATGAACATAGAGCGGTGTCTTTTCGGGGATACCGGCATAAAGCGGATTGGTTCCCGCCAACACATTCTGTAGTTTTCTATTTGGAGTTATGGATTTTAGGTAGTCAAACGCATTTTCTGAAAAGAAGTGCATCTCCGACACGTCAAGATTTTTATATTCGAGATTATATAAAGGAAACTGATTGCATAATTCTCGCAGTTTTTCGGTATAAAGTTTAAGTGCTTGGCGGTCTTCAGGAAATTGCTCTGTCAGGGTATCGGAAAAATTTTCGTGTCCCATCGCATATTTATAATCGGTGGCATCATTTTCGAAACTGATAATATCAAAAGCATCATTATCGAGGCGTTTCAGTTTCAGTTTATCCATCAATCCAAAATATTTGAAATAGCGATTCAAGGATTGACCTTCATCCAATCCACCTATATAATGTATGCCTGTGTCGAATATACAATTGTCGCGGGTGAAGTTTTGCAAGCAACCTCCGATTTGCTTGTGCTGCTCAAGAATGCAAACGTTATATCCTTCTTTCGACAAGATATATCCGCATTGCAAGCCGCTTAATCCACTTCCTATTATTATTACGTCAAATTTTTTCATACGGATACGTTACATCTCTTGGTTAAATAATTTGGGGTGCAAAGGTAAGATTTTATTGAGTTTCTCAAGGCATCTTTTTTGAAAGCTAATAATCTTTGGTAATTAATTTCTTGCATACTTGCAGAATTGCAAATATAATAAGACGTACTTCCCTAAATTTTAATACCTTTACATTGGATGCTGTTCCTATTCCCTTATTAAGACGCTGCATATTATTCTATATCAAAAATCAAAAATCGCAAATTATAAATCAAAAATAATTACCTTTGCATTCATCAATATAACATTATGTGTGGCATTTGCGGAATAGTTGAACAAAACAAAGACAATCAGTCGTTGATGGTGGATATGCTCAAAATCATTGAGCATCGGGGTCCTGACGATTTTGCTGTACACACTTACAAAGACTTCTGCCTTGGGCATCGCCGTCTTTCCATCATAGATTTAAACACCGGCAATCAACCAATATATAATGAAGACCGCTCCATTTGTATCATTTTTAATGGTGAAATCTATAACTATAAAGAACTAAAAGCCGAGCTTCTGCAAAAAGGACATCAGTTCTACACCACCAGCGATACCGAAGCTTTGGTACATCTGTATGAAGAAGAAGGCACTAATTTCTTTCAACGGCTAAACGGTATCTTTGCTTTTGCCTTATTGGATAAGAATAAAGACCGACTACTGCTTGTACGCGATCATTTTGGTGTGAAACCTTTGCACTATTATTTTAATAATGGCACCTTGATTTTTGGCTCTGAACAGAAAAGTATTTTGTTGCATCCATCGGTCAGTCGTAGTTTGAATCACAATGCGCTCCACTCTCATTTGAATTTACGCTATACCCAAGGCAATGAAACGTTGTTTGAAGGTATCAAACGTCTGCCGCCTGCTCATTTTTTGATATATGAAAATCAGCAGATAAACGTGAAACGATTTTGGGAATTGCAGCCAAAACCTAATGCCCTGATGAACGAGCATGAAGCTATTGAACAACTTCATTTCTATATTAAACAAGCTGTGGAACGGCAACTGATGAGCGATGTGCCATTAGGAGTTTACCTATCGGGAGGCATGGATTCTTCTACCATAGTGCAGAAGATGCACGAATTGGGTGTGCCCGAAATAAACACTTTCACCATGGGATTCAATGAACCGACAGATGAGTTTCCCGATGCAGAGCAAATCGCAAAGCATTTTGGCACAAAACATCACACCCTCAGTTTAACGCTTAACCCCATGCAACAATTCCCTGAAGTGATTTGGCATGCCGAAGAACCTAAGATAAATTTGTTGCAAGGTTTCAATATGTCGAAGTTTGTGAAACCAAGTATCACTGTAGTGTTGGGAGGCTTGGGCGGCGACGAACTTTTTGCAGGCTACGACATTCATAAGTTTATTTATCCATTCAACAAATATCATAATCATACGCCCCATTGGTTGCAAAGCGTGATGCGATGGAAGTCGGACATCTTGTTTAAAATGCAAAATGCAACGCACACTTTGAGCATGGACGAATATCGTCGTGGTTTGCAGATGCTGCTTGCCGTGGGAGATGTGGAACGTTTTTATTTGATTTTGCGCAATGTGTGGGACTACGACAATGCCTTCTACAAAGAGATTTACCATCCCGAATTCTATAAACAGATGCAAGAGCAAAGCCGAAAAGTGCATACCGAATTCGACCATTTCTTTGAACGTTCCAAACACAATTGCGCCTTAGACCAAGTGTTGTTCACCGAATTTCAGAGTAAAATGGTGAACGATTATTTGCTGACCGAAGACCGCATGTCTATGGCTAATTCGGTGGAAGAACGCGTGCCTTTCCTTGATTTGGATTTAGTGAATTTTGGCTTCTCCATTCCCGTACATTTAAAAATAAAGAACAATCAAACCAAATATCTTTTCCGCAAAGCGATGGCGCAAAAGCTCCCTCCAAAGATAATCAACAAGAAGAAATGGGGATTTAGTGTTAACCCTTACATTCAGTTTCAAAAGGATTTAAAAAGCACTGCCGAAGCTATTCTGACTCCTGAATTTATTGAGCAACAAGGCATCTTCAATTATCGTTATATCAAACGTATTTTAGATCATGCTCCCCATCCAAAAATGCGTTGGCACTACAACTATTTGTGGGTGGTGATGGGCTTGGCTATTTGGGAAAAGATGTATATCGGCAGCGATAATTTCAAAAGTAAGAAGATTGATTTGGGGGATTATTGTTGATGGAGTTAATTGGTTAATTGAGTTGATTAAGTTGATTAAGTTGATTGAGTTAATTGGTTGATTGAGTTGATTGAGTTGATTAGTTAAATTGTTGAGGTTGTAATTATTTATACATATAAAAATATCGCGCTAAGACGCTAAGGCGCAAAGAAAAATTGGATAAACATGAAATATTCTATCATCATAGCCACCTTCAATCGTCTTGAAGAAATCAAGGAGTTGTTTGCTTCGGCAGAGGAGCTTGATTTTGAGCGTGGGCAATTTGAATTTGTGATTACCGACGACGGTTCAATGGATGGCACCAAAGATTTTATCCAAGGATATCAATCCAAGAGTGGTTTGAATATCCGCTATCTGCATCAGCAAAATAAAGGACCCGGCGAGGCACGCAACTTCGGTATGCGCGAATCATCAAGCGACTTTTTTATTTTTGTGGATTCCGACTGCATGTTTCCGCCCGAATGGCTGCGTACTATTGATAATCATCTTGCCCAACAACCTTTGGATGCTTTCGGCGGACCCGACACCTGCCACGAAAGTTTCTCGCCTCTGCTGAAAGCTATCAACTATTCGATGACGTCGTTCATTGGCACGGGAGGCACTCGCGGTAGCAAGAAATCGGTGCAAAAGAAGTTCTATCCGCGTTCGTTCAATATGGGCATCTCTAAAAAAGTGTTCGACACCATAGGCGGCATGGGCAAGTTGCGCCACGGACAAGATATGGAGTTTTCGGCTCGCATATATCGTAATGGGTTTAAAGTGGGTTTGATTGCCGACGCTTTTGTGTATCACAAACGCCGCACTTCGCTCAAACGGTTCTACAAACAGATTTTCAATTGGGGCGTGGCTCGGGTGAATTTGGGACGCATGGACAAACAAATGTTTAAACCCATACATTTTATCCCTGCCCTGATGGTTGCAGGTTTCTTACTGTTGGTGGTGCTCACTCCCTTCCCGTTTTTTCCGAAATGGCTGTGGTTTATCATCGGCGGAGGCATGTTGGGCATCGCTGCCTTGGCATTTTTTCAATCCTTGGCGAAATACAAAATCCTCAAGACCTCCCTCTTATCTATCATCACCCTCTACATCCAAATCGTTGCTTACGGTTTTGGAATGTGGAAAGGATTGTTTCAGGTGTGGACGGGTAAAAAAACGGCAGAGGGTTTCTCGAGGAATTATTATAAATGAGGGTTGGAATTTGAGATTTATGATTTTAGGTTTTGGATTTGGGATTTGATGCTTTGAATTTGAAATTTTGTTTTTGAAGAAGTTACACAGGGATATACGCCTAGGTCGAGTTTTTGCGGCATGGATAATAGGAAAATGTCGTGTTGGCACGACAATTCTACAAGTGTCAGCGCTGGCTCTAAAATAACGGCCGATGAAAGCCTCGCGCATTTTTTTTCCGTTAGCCAGTTTTATTTCCACAATGCTATTAAATAATAAACAGGTTTCTGGCCTCGGAATCGACATCCATGCATGCACAACCGCATTAACACAACTGAAGCGAGTTG
>CAIWVT010000172.1 GCA_903916135.1 uncultured bacterium | reverse complement strand
TGAGCCGAAAGAGGGATTCGAACCCCCGACCCGCTGATTACAAATCAGCTGCTCTGGCCAACTGAGCTATTTCGGCGTTTTTCTACTATTCTATTTGTAAATCACTAATTTATAAAAAAAGCAGACCATTTTCTAAAAAGGTCTGCAAATTTATAAACTTTTTCGTTACCAGCAATGATTTTTTTTATTTATTTTCATTTTTCTACAAACCTTTTACTTTTTCTTTGTGTTTTACTAACTGTTTGCGTAATGCCTCAATAGCAGTATCTGTTGACTGTTCAAAGCTTTTTGATTGTTTTTTTGCGAACAAATCATACCCTGGTATCACTAAACGAATTTCCGCAACTTTATTTCCCTCTTTTTCGTTTTTATCAACTTTTAGGGTTACTTCTGATCCTAAAAGACCTTCATAAATGCCCGAAAGCTTTTCTACTTTCTCATTTATGTAGTCTTCTAACTTTTTGTCAGCCTTAAAATGTACTGATGTAATGTTTACTTTCATAATTCCTCCTTTTTAAGCTTTTGGATGTGATTGTTTATAAACAGTTTTTAATTTCTCTATAGTATTATGTGTATAAATTTGTGTCGCAGCTAAATTCGCATGTCCTAACAATTCTTTAATACTGTTAAGATCAGCACCATGGTTTAGCATGTGTGTTGCAAACGTATGTCGTAAAACATGAGGACTTTTCTTGTCCTTTGTTGTAACGGTGCTAAGGTAGTAATTTACGACACGGTAAATAAGTTTTTGATAAACTTTTTTCCCAGTTGCCGTGACAAAAAAATGATTATCATCTTTATTTATTTCAATTTCCCTGTGTTTTATTTTCAAATATTGTTCTATCAGTATTTTTAGATGATTTGTAAATGGTATAATACGCTCCTTGTTTCTTTTCCCCAGAACTTTTATTGTTGAGTTGTACAGATTGACATCTGGTTCCTTTAAATTTACAAGTTCCGATAAGCGTATTCCTGTTGCATAAAACATTTCCAGCACTAAGTGATCTCTAACCAACGTAAATTCATCTTTAGATTTCACAATGGGATGATCAAGCATTTCAAGCATTTTGTCTTCTTCAACAAAAGTTGGTAATCGCTTCGATGTTTTAGCTGTTATCACTTTTGTCATAGGATTTTCTGATAGGATTCCTTGCTTGCGTAGAAATTTAAAATAAGTTTTTAGTGTTGTTTTTTTTCGATTTACTGTTCGCGCTGAAATTTTATGTTCTATTAAACTCACAAACCACGAACGAACCATTAAATGGGTAGTTTGAGATAAATCGGAAATTTCATATTGGGTATATAAATATTCTGAAAATTGGCACAAATCTGTTCTGTAACTAATTACCGTATGCTGGGAATAGCGCTTTTCGTACTGCAAATATTGTAAAAATTGTTCCAGCATAATTATAAAAGGAATCAACCTCGTTAATAAAATAATTGAACGTAAAAGTAGCAAAAATATTATTACAAATACAGTTTTATTCCAACAAAAACAAAACAAAAAAATTACTTACAAATTGCTCGCGTCATTTAGTTGCTGTATGTATACAGCTTTTAAAACTTCAAATCTGCGTTTTACAGAAGGTTTTGTAAATTTTTGTCTTTCACGTA
>CAIWVT010000171.1 GCA_903916135.1 uncultured bacterium | reverse complement strand
TTACCACGTGTGATATTATGTTTTGTAGTTGATTTAAGTTGCACAATAAAATCTAAATGAAAAGAACCAGCAAAATTTTTTTGTTCAGTATGCTGGTTTTTTTATTTTGTTTTTCTTTCAATATTTCTCAAGCCCAGGTTTCTACTTCAACAGAAATTTATGGCGGTGTAATTTCTCAAGATACCACTTGGACGAAAGAAGGAAGTCCTTTCATTATTTATGACCCAATAGAGGGGGACTCGTTTTTTACTATTGCATCAGGTGCAACTTTAACTATAGAAGCCGGTGTTGTTGTTAAGTTTGATTACAATCAGTCAATGAGTGTTGAGGGCAAATTAATTGTAAATGGCACAGTAGATGAAAAAGTATATTTTACATCAATAGATAATCCTATTGGAGAAAATAATGACACGTGCGATGAATTACTGGGAGAAGATTCAGACCTGTGTACAGATCCAATAACTCCAGATAGTGGAGATTGGGGTGGTATAGAAGTTATTGATGGTGGAAGCGCCGAAATTAATAATTCAATAATTTCCTATGCAGGTACTGGTTTGTATGGTGATTCAGTCACGGCCTCACTTGTCAATGTTGACATGATAAATTGCGGCGACGGAGTAATTTCCTCAGAAAGTACTATTAATATAAAAAATTCAAATATTGAAAATCTCGATGGTAATGCTTTTGTTTTAGAATCTAGTAGCACGATATCTTTGAGTAATGCGCATGTTAAGGATGTTGGCGGCGACGGAATTACGGTTTTATATAATAGTAGATTAAATATTGATAATACAAATTTTGAAAATGTTTCAGGTGACGCTCCTTTTGTGTACTCATCCAGCACATTATCTATTAATAATACCTCAATTGGTAATGTAAAAGGTAAAGGATTTTATATTGAAAATGGCAGTGTTTTCAACGTTAAAGACTCAAATATCAAAAATATAAACGGAGGTAATTATGCTTTCGAAGTTTACAATAATAGCACTGTAAATATTTATAATTCAAAAATAGAAAATTTAAATAATTTATTTGATGTTAGTTTTGATAGTCATGTAAATATAATTGGCCTTGAAATAAAACATGCAGAATCGGTTGCGCAGGTCTACGTAAATAGTTCGCTTGATATAAAAAGTTCGGCAATGGATGATCTACAGAATATTAATTCACCAACTTTTTCTATTTATGATAATAGCTCAATAACTTTCGCAAGCTCTAGTATAAATAATGTTGCTGCTAGATCAGTTTTTGAAGTTTTCAATGGAAGCCATTTAAGTTTTTCTGATTCTTCTTTAAAAAATATTTCCAGTCGAGAAGATTATAATCCCGCCGTTGAAGTTTTTAGTGGAAATACAGAATATTCAACAACAACTCTTGATATGACAAATTCAGTAATCAGCGATGGAAACGCTATGGGTTTGCAGATTTTTGGAAATAAAATGGTAGCAAATATTTCAAAATCTAAGATAAATAATTTTAAGGATAGCGGAATAAAAACTTTTTCA
>CAIWVT010000170.1 GCA_903916135.1 uncultured bacterium | reverse complement strand
TTTTTTTTGAATTTTAGCGGGACACGGATGCCCCGCGTTGCTCTGCTTTTTGTTTCTCCATATATATAGGTGTTAAGTGAATAATTCATTTTTTGATGTTGTTGTTTTATATTTTTTAGTTTTTCAAGAACTTACGAGCTTTTTTAACGCTTTACTGTTGGGGCGCATGGTCTAGGCTGCCTCAGCAGAAAAGCAGATGCAAAGGTATTATGGTTTTTACAACTAATCATTGTCAAATTACCGCAGAAAAATTGTCAAATTACCGCAAAAGTGAAAATATGTACAAGCTTGTTTTTTATGTCAACTTTATGTTGAATTAAAATATATAACATATATGGTATTAGTTTCCATCTACTTTCGTTTCTATATAGAATTGTTTACAACTATTTCACGTCCATTATTTCTTGTGGTCTGTTTTTCCGAACAAAGTTATTAAACTTATAGGTGAGGTTGATTTGCACTATGGGCGATTGATAGTCGCCGCTCAAAGTAGAAATATAGTTTGGAGTTTTGGTGATGATACTATATTTCATGGAGTTTAAAACATCTTGAACATTGAGGGTTATGGCAAAACGTTGTTTGAAGAATTCTTGCTTCACTGTGAAATTCAAACCATAGAAGCTTGACATATTCCCCTGAGTGGTGACAGTGGGTCCGTTATAGATAAAGTTCAGTTGCAAGCGGGTGGTTTTGTGCAGTCTGAAGGTGGGCGTAAATCGAAAATCATAATTGTTGCTTGAGTTCGAAAAATTCATTTCAGCAATCATACCACTAAGATTATAATTATAAAAACTTCCACCAACGTTAAAAGAGAACCATTTTACAGGAGCAATATTCACATCCACCTCTGCCCCTATCATCATGCTTTGATTCATATTCTCAAAGGTGATGATGGTTTTGTTGTTTTCATCTGTTTTCCATACCTGATCAATCACTCCATTGGTATTACGATAGTAGGTGCAGATACTCAAAGAGCCTACCTTAAATATTTTCAAATAATTCAATTCGAATGCATTGGCATATTCAGGTTTCAGATACGGATTTCCGGTTCCATAAGCATAGTCGTTGGTAAAAATCGGATAGGGATTGATGGACCATTCCTCTGGATGGTTGATTCTGCGGCTGTAGCTAAATTGCAATTGATGATTATTTTTAAAATCACGGGAAATGAAAAAACTTGGGAAATAATCCAATTGTTTGAACTCAAAGGATTTGTTTTTTGTTATTTGATTCAACATTCTGTCGGTATATTCCAAACGCAAACCCGCTTTCAGGTCGAAGCCCCACAAATGGTCGCTGTAGGTTGCGTAAGCAGCATAGTTGTTGTTGTGGAAGTTATATTCATTTGAATAGTTGCTGTCGTAGAGCCATAGCTGTGATGCAATGTCAAACAATTCGTATAAAGCCCGTGTTGCTATAGGTCGCACTTTGGCTTGCATGCCTGCTTCCAACACGCGTTTCTCGGTGAAAGCATTCACATAATCCAAATTAACTTGATACAAACTTGCAGCATTTTTGGCAGCATTATGTTCAAGAGAAGTGGCTCCAAAATTTTCCCAGCTTGGCGAACTTGCATATTCATCGGCAGATGATTTGTTATTGCCCTTGCGGTTGGTGTATTGCAGGGAGACGGAAATAGTATGATTATCGTTCTTAAATTTATGCGTATAATCTAAGGTACTTACCAAATAATCGCGCGTAATATCCACACGTTGATAATCCCAAGAATATATTTCTAAGCCCGACATGGCTGCAAAATACTTATTATCTTCAGCTTTCTGCCAACTAAAACGCCCATATTCGGCATAAAACGAAACCGAGTTCTTTGCATCGGGCGTATAATCTATCCCGCCTTTGCCGCTATAGTTCTGAACCGTTTGGGTGGAGGGTCCATAACCATGTACATAATAAGTTGTGTCGCTATTCAGATTCGATTGTTGATAGTCTTCCATAGAAGTGAAAGGGTCGTGGCGAGCCACAGCCCCTACATAGAAATTGAGTTTCTTACGTTTAATATTAAATTGAGCATCGCCCGTATATTTCTTCCAAGTCCCGATGCCTCCATTTAGCAAACCATTGAAACCATCGGCAGTTTGCTTTTTCATAATAATGTTGATGATACCTATGGTGCCTTCTGCATCATACTTCGCTGAGGGATTCGTAATTATTTCGATGTTTTTTATGGAACTTGACGGAATTTGTTTCAACAAATCTGCACCGCCCATGGGTTTGGGTTTGCCGTCAATCAGCACGGTGTAGTTCGCACTGCCCCGCAAGAAAACATTGCCTTCGGCATCCACCGTAACCCCGGGAGAATTTTGCAACACATCCACCGCAGTGCCGCTTGCTGCATTGATCTGCTGATCCACATTGATGACTTTCTTATCCACCTTAAATTCAATAGGCGTTTTTTCCGAATTAATCGTAACAACATTTAGCTCAGCAGCCGTCAATTCCAGTTTGATGGTTGGAATAATTTTCGTTGAAACATCCTTCGATAATTCAATGTTTGAGATGGTTTGATTTTTATAACCCATAAATTTGAACACCATATAATAATTGCCCGTTTTTACTTTCTCGAAACAAAAAACCCCATTGGAATCGGAAATGGTTCCGCCAACAAATGAACTATCTGCATGGCTATACAGCAGCACATTGGCATATTCTACTGGTTTGTTTGATGATGCATCAATCACCTTACCTGTTATACTGCTTTTCAGAGGGTTTTCTGATGCGTTCGACCTATTGCTTTGAACTAAGAGCAAAAGCAATACATAAATTCCTGTGTTTTTTAAAATACTTTTCATAATCGTATAAATATTAAGTGTTAAACATAAATTGTTGAGAATTAAAGATTGATTTGTTTGAATATTTTGTTGAATGGATTTCAAAAGTTTGAATTATAGGTATAAACAAAGAAGCTTTGAATTGATTCCCATCCGTTTGGATACTTCTAAATACACTTGTTTTGCTACCTGTGTCAGCTATCACATACGTATATTTCGTTTCAGTTACTAAACCGGAAGTTTGTGAACATTTTTTTAGAAGAAATGTTTGCCGATGTATTTCGGTTTGACTTTGCACATCCCAAATGGTCAACATGAGCAAAGACGCCACCAATAGGGTAATGCCTATAATTAAATTGTTTTTCTCGAAGAGTGATTTCATTGGATTTTTAATTTTGGGTACAAATATCCGATGAAAAAGACACTCAAACCAAAAATACTATGTGACATAGCGTTTCGTATCGGTGAATGATAGAAAAGCATTGACACTTCAAAAATGGGTCAGTATATGGCATTTCGCCGATGCAATGAATTGTTTTACCGATTATGGATAAAGAATATCGGCTTTGGAAGGGAGGTTATGTTTAGTGCCTTGGTGCCTTGGTGCCTTGGTGCCTTTGAGTCTTTGTGCCTTCGTGCCTTAGACTCTTTGTGTGATATTTCTTTACTTTGTGGTTTTCGCTATATGGCGTCTGCTTGGATTATATGTTGTTCAAAATACATAAAAAAGCATGATGCTTTCAAATCAAGATAGCGCGCCGTTTGTCTTTTTATTTCATTTGCCACATACGGCTCTACCGTTTCGACTTTTTCATAATACTGGATCAGGTTTTCGACGGAGGTGATGCCCAAATTCAAGGTCAATTTATTCCAAGCTTGCGATTTATTTCTTGTTTGACTGATGTAGATACTTTCATCAATGCTGTGTTGAATTGGCTGCACAAACTTTTGCAGTTGCGATTGACACAGATATTTCAATTGCTCTATGTTTTCATCAATAAATTGTAGCGGAAAGATTTCGTCAGAGAGCTGTTTCAATTGCATTTTGAAGGGGGCTAATGCAGGGTGCAAATCATCGCGCGTATATTTCAACTGCTTATAATCAAACTCATCTAACATGGGCAAATCCCACAAGGGTATCTTTATAAAATCAGATGTATTGTTTTCAACCTCCTCATAATGACTAAATGAATACAATTGTTCCACACATTTATCGAACGAAACAATGTGATCGCGCGTGCTAAGTCTCATCGAAATTTCAGCAATCAACACATCTTCTTTGTTATTTTTTTGTTGATAATCGAAAGGCTTCATAATAAAGATTCCTTCGTTTTGAAACGGCAAGACTCCTTTTAAGTTATTATCCTCAATGAGTAAATTGGCATAGCCTTTTAAATCATCTTTAAATTTTCTATTCATGTTGTTAATAGTGCCCAGAGAAACAAGAGTTTCTTTGTCCTTCTGTTTTTTAGCCGATGTTTTTTTTATAAATGGAGCTATCTGATTATAGAGTTCCACCATTGCCATCGCACTTTTACTATAACTAAAACAGTCCTTAAAAACTTCAACGCATTTATCTTGCGACCAGGTGTCCATATCTTCAAGTATTATGCGCGCCCATTCGTTGTCAACACTAAACTGTAACGAATCAAACAAAATAATAATAGGTTGAATGATGTAGCTAACGCAATAGTCCTTTGCGTAAGCGGTTGTAGGGCTGTCGTAATAGGATATTTTCATGGGTTAATTTTTTTATAAAATTCTTCAAAATCAGGCACTATTTAGTTAATAGGATGTCCTTCGAAATAAATAAACATCTGCGTGGTTTTCAAATCAATATAGCGTGCCGTCTGCTGCTTTATTTCGTTAGCCACATACGGAAGAATGGTTTCTACTTTTTCAAAATACGCTATCAGTTTTTCTACAGAAGTGATGCCCACACATAGTTTCGTTCTTCTGTTGTCTTGATGTTTATTTTTTGTTTGACTGATGTAGATACTGTCATCAATGGTGTGTTGAATTGGCTGCACAAATTGATTGAGTTTCGTTTGACACAGATGCTTCAATTGCTCTATTTTTTCGTCAATAAATTGTAGCGGAAAGATTTCGTCAGAGAGCTGTTTCAATTGCATTTTGAAGGGGGCTAATGCAGGGTGCAAATCATCGCGCGTAT
>CAIWVT010000169.1 GCA_903916135.1 uncultured bacterium | reverse complement strand
CTTGACAAAGGCATCCTAAACCTTTAGGAAGGCTTTGTTTGTTCTTGACAAAGGCATCCTAAACCTTTAGGAAGGCTTTTTATTTTTGACAAAGGCATCCGAAACAATAGTAGCGGGCATTTTTCATCCTCTACACTTTAACGAATATTATTCGGGGAAATTTATGAAGAGTATATAACCGTACACTAAAAAAGCTACATCAAACCTTCATCTGCAAAACTAAAAAAACTATCCTCGCCCACAATGATATGGTCAAGAATAGCAATATCAAGTAAATTACCTGCCTCCTTCAATTGTTTTGTAAGTTTTATATCGGCTTCACTCGGTTTGAGATTGCCCGAAGGATGATTATGACATAAAATGATAGAGGTGGCATGATGATCAATGGCTACTTTGAAAATTCGTTTTGGATCGGCAACTGTACCCGTGATGCCGCCTTCGCTAATCATTTCTTTTTTAATGATTTTGTTTGCACGATTCAAAAGCAATACCCAAAACTCTTCGTAGTGCGAATCCGAAAGATTTGCATGAAAATATTCGAAAACATCTTTGCTTCCTTTTATTTTTTCTTTCAGCATAATTTCCGATTCGCGGCGACGTTTGCCCAATTCAAGAGCAGCTATTATGCTCAAGGCTTTTGCCTCGCCTATTCCATTAAACTTCATAAGTTCTTTCAAATCCAATTTCGATAATTCGACCAAATTATCGGAAACATGATTCAAAATGCGCTTCGCCAAGTCAACTGCCGTTTCTTTTCGCGAACCCGAACGCAAAAGAATCGCAATTAGTTCAGCATCGCTTAATGCAGATTTCCCTTTTAGCATAAGCTTTTCGCGCGGGCGATCATCTTCTGCCCATTGCTTGATATTTTGAAACTCATTCATAATAATAAAATTTAAAATCAGGAAACAAATATACAAGTTCTTATCGAATTAAAAGCAAATTATTTTAGAAAGTAATCACAAAATAATACAAAAAAATAATTCCTCCATAAAATAAATTTCGCACCATCTTCGTTTATCATACCATGATACTGCATTGTTTAGGCTAAAAGCTCGATTCATCTTGTTTTGTACTATAACATTATTAATGTTTCAGAGCAAACAAAACAATCGGTTGATAAAAATATTTCAACAAGTTTTTGTTGATAATTTGAAATTTATTTAGTTTGTAATTCAAAAAATTTCCTTACTTTTGTAAAAATTAAAATTAATGACTATGAAAAAAATTATTCTATTTGCCAGTGTGCTTCTTTTCATTACAGGAGTTTATGCACAAACAACGTTGACTTACGCAAAAAACGGCTTACAACCCGGCATTTCTATATTGTCTCACGAATTTGAATACACTGCTCCGGGCAATGATGGAGCCAACCAAATTTGGGATTTCTCGAAAATAAAAATCAAATCCGACAACCAAAATTCTACGAATTCAACACCAAAAGCTATGCTTGAAGGTGTTAGCAATTATAACGTGGTGTTGTCCGAAAAAGACAAAGAATATTATTTTAATGCAAGTTCCAATATGCTTGAGCTGAAAGGCTACACTGCTCCTGATTTTTCTGTGATTTATTCCGACCCTTTAATCAAAATGAAATATCCATTTGCTTATGGCGATAATTTTAAAGATGCTTTTGCAGGAAGTGCATCGTGGAAAGTTGTGAGTACACTTACATTTCAAGGTGAATATAGTGTTACTGCTGATGCTTTTGGAACACTTATCATGCCCGACCGCACTTATAAGAATGTGTTGCGTGTGAAAATAACTTCAGAAAATTTAGAAATTTCTCCATGCAGTTCAACCATAGTGAAACAAACCAATTATATGTATTATGTGGATGGATGTCACTACGCTATTGTTTCTTTAAATCATATTTTCTCTCAACAAACCAATAAGGATGCCGTTATTACAGAAACTGCTTATTATAATACGCAACCATCAAGCACTCCTATTAATACTATTGCCACTTCTATCGAACAACAGAATGCAGATTTTGCCATTAATTCATATCCCAATCCTTTTTATGATAAAGTAAATTATTCATACTTTTTAAGAAAAGATATGAAAGTTACGATTGAATTCTTTGATATGTCGGGCAAATTGAATCAATTTGTTTTGAACAATCAGACTCAAGTAACCGGAATTCACAGTGGAGAAATTGATGCTGCTGCTCTGAGTTTAGTTCCCGGCGTGTATTATATTCGCTTTACATTTGATGACAAAGTGATAGTGCACAAAGTTGTGAAAATATAAACTACACAAATTAAACTTCTGATTAAATCTCTTCGAAAGGAATAGCCAGTTGGCTATTCCTTTATTATTTTATTGTAAATCGTTCGATGACTATTTGCGCTTTTCAGTG
>CAIWVT010000168.1 GCA_903916135.1 uncultured bacterium | reverse complement strand
TGCAACAAAACAAGTCCCCCGCTTGATGAGCTTAGATGTTTCCATTCTTTCAATATCACTTCCTTCTGTTAAATAATTTTCAACAGTATCAATGTTTTGTGTGAGTTGGGATAACGTAGTTATTAGAATAGGAATTTTAATCTGTTCTGAATACTTTTTGTAAATAGCTCGCATCTGAAGCATTGTAATCTTTTGTAGTGCCTCGTAGTATTCAATATGTTGCATAAGTGCTGACAAAGGATTTTCAAGTTGTGATGCTCCATAATCTTTAAGTAAGTTTTCAAAAAAGTAGTCCATTGAATCTGAATTAAGAGTCCTACTAAGAGGTTGTTTAAATTTATAAAAAAAGAAAAATTATTAACAAAATTTTGTTGATAAAAAAATGTTAAAATATTGATTATCAGAACGTTAATTGAATAAAATGTCGTATCTTGTTGGCTAACAACCAATTAACCAAAATAAGATGCAAAACTACTCAACTAACGTTACCGATAATCGGTGGAAAATTATAGAAAATTTATTTAATGACAAAAGAAAACGTAAACATTCAATCAGAGAAATTGTTAATTCATTACTCTACATCACAAAAACAGGCATTCAATGGCGTTTGTTGCCAAAAGATTTTCCTAAATGGCAATTGGTGTATTACTATTTCCGTAAATGGACAGCAGAAGGGTTAATTGAAGAGATACACGATTGTTTATGTGAAAAAATTAGAGTTCAACATGGCAAAGAAAAAAGTCCAAGTATGGGTTTAATTGATAGTCAAAGCGTTAAAACACATTCAATGACAACAGAAAAAGGATATGATGGCAATAAGAAAATACAGGGAAGAAAACGACATGTTGTCACTGATACATTAGGTTTAATTATGGCATTAGTTATTCAGAATGCTAATGTTCAAGACAGAAGTGGCGCAAAAGAAGTTATTGAAGAGCTAAGATACAAGTACCCTCGTTTGGTGAAAATTCTAGCAGACCAAGGATATACTGGAGATTTGGGTGAGTGGGTACTTCGTCTTTTTGGCTGGACATTAGAAATTGTCACAAAAGTTGTTGGATTATCTGGATTTAATGTTTTGCCTAAAAGGTGGATTGTTGAGCGAACATTCGGATGGCTCGGTTTTCAAAGAAGACTAGTGCGTGATTATGAAGTCTTACCTGAGTGTAGTAGGAGTTTTATCCATATTGCAATGATTAGATTGATGCTTAATAAAATTAAAATTTAATTTTTAAACAACCTCTTAGCATATCCTTATATTTTAATACGTGATTGTTCAAACTAAACATTTTTTTTGTGTTTCTAAAAAAAAACATGTAGGTTTGTAAAAAAAACATTTGAATTATGGAAAAAATTGGCGAATCAGAACTCATTCTTAATCCTGATGGCAGTGTATATCATATAAAACTACGTCCGGAAAATATAGCCAACGACATTATTGTTGTTGGAGATCCCGGCAGAATAGAACGCATATCAAGGCATTTTGACAAAGTAGAATTTAAAATCCACAACAGGGAATTCATCACCCATACCGGCACCTACAAAGGAAAAAGAGTAAGTGTGGTAGCAACAGGTATTGGTCCTGATAATATAGACATTGTTATCAACGAACTTGATGCTCTGGTAAATATAGATCTAGAGAAAAGAGTAATAAAAGAAAAACATACCACTCTAAATATAGTGCGTTTGGGTACTTCCGGTGCTTTGCAGCCTGAGATAGCCGTTGACACTGCTGTAATGTCATCGCATGGAATGGGCTTCGACGGCTTGCTGGATTATTACAAAGTAGAAAAAGGTATTTTTGAAGACGACATATCAGAAGCCTTCATGAAACATTCAGGATGGTTGCCACAATTGCCTTATCCTTATGTAGCCAAATGTTCGCCTTATTTATTAAACAAAATAGGAGGTGAAGGTGATTTTCACGTGGGGATAACTGCAACAGCGCCAGGTTTTTATGGTCCACAGGGACGGGTATTGCGCCTACCCACAGCCATTCCTGATTTGAACGAAAAACTTGAAACCTTCTCTTACAAAGGCAATCGTATCACTAATTTCGAAATGGAAACCTCCGCACTTTATGGTCTTTCTGCACTGCTCGGTCACAATGCCTTAACAGTGTGTGCCATAATTGCCAACCGCATAAGAAAAGAATTCAGCTCAGATTATAAGAAATTTGTTGACGTTTTAGTTGAGAAGATATTAAATAGCCTTATATCCTAAAAGATTAAGTTTGCTGAGAGGGCCTAAATTACTTAAAGTGAGCTACACTTCGACTCCGACAGCTATCGGA
>CAIWVT010000167.1 GCA_903916135.1 uncultured bacterium | reverse complement strand
TTCATGGATTTATCAACAAAGAAACAAGCACAAATTGAGAATAATAAATAATTGAAAATCGTTTAATCTGTAATTCTATGGCACAATATGGATAAAATCCTTTACTTTTGTCAAACAAATTTCAGCCCATTATGATAGACTATTCTCAATTCATGCTCGAAAACGGTTTGCAAGTGATCGTAAGCACCGATACTGCCACGCCTATGGTGGCACTCAACATTCTCTACAACGTGGGTGCTAAGGATGAACACCCCGACAAGACAGGCTTTGCCCATCTGTTCGAGCATTTGATGTTTGGCGGCTCGGTCAACATACCGTCGTATGATGAACCCCTTCAAAAAGCCGGTGGCGAAAACAATGCCTTCACCAACAATGATTTCACCAATTATTATATGAGCATTCCACGCCAAAACCTCGACACGGCATTTTGGCTCGAATCCGATCGTATGCTCGATTTAGCTTTCTCCGAAAAGAGCCTCGATGTGCAGCGCCAAGTGGTGATTGAAGAATTCAAACAACGCTACTTGAATCAACCCTATGGTGATTTTTGGATGTTGATGCGCCCTTTTGTGTATAAGGCTCACCCGTATCAATGGTCCACTATTGGCAAAGATATCAGCCATATTGAGAATGCTACCATGGACGATGTGCGCACCTTTTATCACAAGTTTTATCACCCAAAGAACGCCATAGTTTCGGTAGTAGGAAATATCACGGAGGCAGAAGTGCGCAGCTTGTGTGACACATGGTTTGCTCCCATTAGCAAAGGCGAACGATATATGCGTAATATCCCCAAAGAACCTATGCAGCGCGAAAGGAGAAACCTCAGCGTAGAGCGGGATGTTCCTTTTGATATGATTTGCAAAGCTTTTCACATGTGTGCCCGCATGGACAACGACTATTACGCCACCGATATGCTTTCCGACATCCTTTCCAACGGCAATTCATCGCGCCTGTATAACACCTTGGTGAAAGAGAAAAAACTCTTCAGTGAGGTGGATGCCCATATCAGCGGCGACATTGAAGAGGGCTTGTTTATCTTTTCAGGAAAACTAATCAAGGGCATCACCATGGAACAAGCCGAAGCAGCTATTGATGAAGAGATTGAACACATAATGCACATTCCCATTCCCGAACACGAACTCAACAAAATAAAGAATAAAATAGAGTCGAATATGATTTTCTCCAACGAAAGCATCTTGAATCGTGCTTTGAAATTGGCGATTTCCACTTTGCTTGGCGATACGGAAATGGTCAACACCGAAACTGAGAAATATTTACAAGTGACTGCTACTGACATTCAACAGATGGCAAACAACATCTTGATTGATTCCAATTGTTCCGCACTTTATTATCATGCAAAGAAATAATTCACTAAAACCACTTACGCTATGATTGACAGAACCCAAGCCCCCGAACTTCACCTGATTGACCGTCTTGAAATTGCTTCGCCCGAAATAGCGCATCTCGACAATGGCATCCCTGTTTATATGTTTAATTCGGGCAAACTCGACATTGCAAAGATAGATTTCCTTTTCGATGCAGGCAGTCGTTATCAAAAGCATCCACTGACGGCGCGTTTTGCCAATAAAATGCTCTCGGAAGGTACCCAAAGCTATACCGCCTTCCAAATTGCCGAGCACATGGATTATTATGGTGCCTATCTTGGCAAGATGGCATTTAAAGACACGAGTGTTGTTTCAATTTCCTTGTTGAATAAACATTTGGAACAAGTGCTACCTGTCCTTGCAGAAATAATTAATCAGCCCATATTTCCCGAAAAAGAATTGCTGAACCTTGCCAAAAGAGGCAAACAGGCATTTATTGATGATCAACAAAAAGTGAGTGAATTGGCAGCCATGCATTTCAACCAACAAGTCTTCGGCAAGAACCATTCCTATGGAAAACTTATCGAAGCCAATGATTTTGACCACCTCAACACAGAATATTTGCGTGACTTTCACCAACAATATTACTTGCCCGATACCTGCAAGATAGTCGTATCAGGAAAGCTTCCTGAAACGCTCTTACCTTTGTTGAATCAACATTTTGGCGCAAAAAAAAGCACCACTACTTCCAACGCATCCTTTGGAAACTTCTCTTTAGACTCAGGTAGTAAAAAAGAATTTATTCCGATGCCAAAGTCCGTGCAATCGGCTATCCGTATTGGTGGCATCAGCATTTCGAAAAGCCATGCAGATTATCACAAACTCTTTATTTTGAATGCTATTTTGGGGGGATATTTTGGTTCGCGCCTCATGAAAAATATCCGTGAAGATAAAGGCTTTACCTATGGGATTTATTCTGCTTTGGTGTCCTTTCAACAATCGGGTATGTTTTTTATTATCACAGAAGTAGGTTCGGATGTATGCCATAAAGCCATTGATGAGATTTATGGCGAACTCAAAAAACTTCGCGAAGAGCCTGTTTCTTTACATGAAATAGATTTAGTGCGTAAGTATCTTTCAGGTGGCATCCTTCGTTCCTTCGACGGACCTTTTCAAACATCGGAACGGTTTAAAAATCTGTTAGAACTCAACATTGATTTCAAAAACTATTACGCCAATCTGATAAACACCCTGAACACTATCACTCCCGAACAATTGTTAGAAACCGCCCAAAACTATTTGCTTGAAGACGCTATTTTTGAATTGGTTGTTGGCAAAAAGATGGTGTGAGAATCAACAGTAAATCAAGCTAAGAAATTCCTTTTTCAAAAAAATTCTTTTAGAGAACAAGCAAGAATGAAGCATGAAAAAATGGCACATACTCAATTTCTTTCTGATATGCTCGATACTGTTGAGTGCCTGCCATCGCGACCTTTCCGACCCCTTTGTTCCCACAAAGAAAACATTCAAAACGCAGTTCAAATACAGTAGTTCTCAAAACCGTACCGTCGAAAAACATTCGGGCTTTGCTCGCAAAAGAGGCAAATTCTCCGACACCTTTGGGGTAAGAAATAAAAGTGGTGGCAGAAGTCATCAACAATCAAAAGATTCCTATTCTTCAAGCAGCAAGAAAGCACATTCCGGCAATCGTTTCAGCACATCGAGAAATCGTGTGGTCAACAGAGGTTCCTATTTATCCCCCCATAGACGTGAACATGATTCCTTTAGCGCAAAATCCAACAAGAAACATAATTATAAAGGTCAATCTAACCACGATTCGTATTCAACGCGTTCGAAAAAAGCAAATTCCAAAGACAATTTGGCTTCCAAAAAACGAATGCGCGAAAGTGGTGTGTTCAATGTGAAACGCCACAACATGTCAGGTCAATATGACTATAGCGGCAGAAAAAGACAATCCTTCAAAAGCAGTAACGAATCGAGTCTCCACAAACGCCCCCGAAATAGCAACGAAAGTTATGGGGCGAGAAACAAAAAGAAAAGCGGTGAGTTTTCTTACAATCAGAAACACAAACGTGTGGGCAAGAAAATCATTTTGTTTAAATCAAAAGATACGAATCCCGGGACTTTTGGCGGAAAGATAAAAACAAAGACCAATTCAAAACAATCTGCATTCAACGATAAAACCAAGCGTATTAAACATCGCGAAGGAAGCTTTTGGGATTTTTTCAGAGGACAACGCTATAGAAACCATAAGAAGAAAGACAGAGAATTAGAGCTGTTCGACCCGAAAATAAAACATCGTTTGAAGCTTGGTACGTGATTTTTTTGTATTTTCGCACCAAATTACAATAGACTTACAAACAAAAAATATAGTGTAGATGTTAAAACCTTGGCTCCATAAAACCACCATAGAAGCAGGCTGCGATGAAGCCGGACGCGGATGTTTGGCAGGACCGGTATGTGCCGCTGCGGTCATTTTGCCAAAAAAATTTAGAAACGAGATATTGAACGATTCGAAACAATTGACCGAAAAGCAACGCAATCAATTACGAATCATCATTGAAAATGAGGCATTAGCATGGGCTGTTACGATGCTCGACAATACGATTATTGACGAAATAAACATCCTTAACGCTTCCATCCATGCGATGCAAGAATCTGTTGGCAAACTTAGCATCAAACCCGAATTGTTATTGATTGATGGCAATCGCTTCAAACCTTATGAAAACATCCCATACGAATGTATCATCAAAGGCGATGAGAAATTTATGTCAATAGCAGCAGCATCTATACTTGCAAAGACGCATCGAGATGAATACATGACTCATCTTCATGCTACATTTCCCAATTATAACTGGGCACAAAACAAAGGTTATCCTACACGCGAGCACAAAGATGCTATTTATCGCTATGGAATAACAGATTATCATCGCATAAGTTTTAATCTAGGGGAGCAATTGCGGATTGAATTTTAGTGTTCTAAGCTAACCCTTTAACGTGATAATAATTATTTTTTATTTGCAATTGAAATATATATAGGTCGAATTTCGAATAATTTTCTTCTAAATAATTCAAGAAAAATTCTGAACTGAAATAACTCTTTTACTTATATTTTTTGCGGCGAATTAATCCTAAACTTTGTCGAAAACATCCAAAACCACTTCTCAAGCTTGAGAAACCATTTCGTAAGCTTGAGAAACCACTTCGTAAGCTTGAGAAACCACTTCGTAAGCTTGAGAAACCACTTCGTAAGCTTGAGAAACCACTTCGTAAGCTTGAGAAACCACTTCGTAAGCTTGAGAAACCACTTCGTAAGCTTG
>CAIWVT010000166.1 GCA_903916135.1 uncultured bacterium | reverse complement strand
TTCGAGTAGCTACTCTTGACTTCGGTCACTGAAACATAGTTACCCATATAAATGGTATTATAGTTTTGTTCGAGTAGCTACTCTTGACTTCGGTCACTGAAACTTTTGCACCCAGTCTGATTTGTAAGAGATAATAGTTCGAGTAGCTACTCTTGACTTCGGTCACTGAAACGAATATTGTGCATTCACTTTTGAAGTGAAAAAGTTCGAGTAGCTACTCTTGACTTCGGTCACTGAAACAAACGATTAGTTTTTGAGCTATTGCGATGTTGTAGTTCGAGTAGCTACTCTTGACTTCGGTCACTGAAACAGTTATTAAAATTAAATCATTAGCTGTTAAACCGTTCGAGTAGCTACTCTTGACTTCGGTCACTGAAACTGCTGCTTTCATGATTTCTGTTTATTTTGAATGTTCGAGTAGCTACTCTTGACTTCGGTCACTGAAACCTTTTTTTGAGGTGCAAGTTAAAAGGTACAAGTAACAAGTGGGGGCGGGATGTAAGATTTAATATTGGCAACTTCGTTTCAAGACTTTCTACTTTCACCTTGCAACTTTCACCTCAATGTTTGAGTAGCTACTCTTGACTTCGGTCACTGAAACCTTTTTTAGGCAACATCTACTAAAGGCAACAACAATAAAACAATTCAAGCCTCTGTTGTGCGAAGTTTCCGAACTTCGCACTTTCTTTTTGTAGCAATGAGTGTTATACGAATTTTGTTTGGATTAAAATAGAGCCGGTAATGGTATGATTTGTGATTTTTTTGTTTTATATGACAAATATTTTTTACTTTTGTAGATTGAAATTCGATATTGATTATTATTATACCGATACGGTATCTGTAATAGTCCAACCCCGACACCTACGACACTACATATCGGGACAGGTACGTGTCGGGACAGGTTTGTGTCGGGACAGGGAAAATTGAACTATAACAGCTACTCTATCGGCATTATACCAACCGAAGTTTGGATTAAGATATAGAAAGTAATGGTATTATTAACTTAATAATTAAAGTTTTAGATTAAAAAATATGGCGAAAAAAAAACAAGAAGAACCTGAAAAGCTAATGAATCGCGAAATGATTCAAATGGATAATGCAAAATTGTTTGAATACCTGCAGAGCAAAAATTTTGGCAGTGTGGAGGAAATGAATGAGTTTCTACAACAAAATGTCAATGGAAAAAGAGTTGACGAAATTGTTCCGCCTAAAAAAGGCAGGAAATCGAATCATGAAAAGGCAGATGAATTGGTTTACGAAGCTTACGATAGCACTCTGTTGAAAGGATTGAAATTGGTGAAAGAAGCCTTGAAATTGAATCCTGAGAATGTTAGAGCGATAACGTATTTGGCAGACAATTCGGCTGATGCAGCATCGGCATGTAAGTTATATAAGCAAGCCGTAGAAATTGGAGCCAAGCAATTAGGGGCACAATTTTTTAAAGAAAACAAAGGAGACTTTTGGGTTATGCACGAAACGAGACCATATATGACTGCGAGATTAGGTTATGCTGACTGTTTGAATGTTTTGAAAAGGACGGATGAAGCCATTACGGAATTTGAGGAAATGCTTGAGTTGAACCCCAATGACAATCAGGGAGTGCGGTATATTTTAGCAAGTGTTTTATTAAAACGCAAAAAATATAATGAATATTTAAAGCTTCACAAGAAATTTGATGATGAAGGCTCCACTTTTTGGTATTTCAATTATGCTTTATATTTATTTGCTACGGAAGGTGCAACTGCAAAAACCAATAAAGCATTAGCGAAAGCGAATAAGGCAAACAAACATGTTTTACAATTTATGACCGGACAGAAGAAACTGAAAAATGAGCCAAAAGATTATTATAGTCCCGGTGATGAAAGTGAAGCAACTATATATTTAATGGAGAATTTCAGAGCATTTTTAGATTGTAGTGGTGCACATAATTGGTTGATGCAGTATGTTGAAAATAGTAAACGAATGAATTAAGTTCCTTAAGATGCTTACGCGTAACAAAACAAATTTGCAAACGTAAGAAGCCAATAATTATTCAGTATGAATCACTAAAAATTTTCTGAAGGAATTTAAGATAGTAATAAATAATAAAACAAATACTTATGAAAAAATTTGATATAAAAAAAGTAATCCCTTACGTAGTTGCAATAGTTGTTTTTATTGCCATATCCATGATTTATTTTAGTCCACTTTTAGAAGGAAAAAAATTAAGTCAGAGCGATTTAATAAACTTTAAAGGCTCGGCAAAAGAAATTATTGATTATAGAAATGCTACCGGACAAGAAGCCTTATGGACCAATTCGATGTTTGGAGGTATGCCTGCTTATCAAATCAATATACTTTCAAAAACCAACATAGTTCCCTACATCAAAGAAATAAGTTTTGCGGGACTACCCTTTCCAGCAAATATTTTATTTGTTTTGTTTTTGGGTTTTTTTATTCTTCTAATCACCTTAAAAGTGGATCCGTGGTTATCTATCATCGGAGCGATTGCTTTTGCGTTTTCCACATATTTTTTGCTATTCATAAGCGTTGGGCACAATTCAAAAGCCTTAGCCATTGCATTTATGCCGGCAGTTATGTCGGGAGTTATTCTAACTTATAGAGGAAAATATCTTTTGGGAGGCGCGCTCACAGCACTATTTATGGCAATCGAAATTTCGGTGAACCACGTTCAGATGACCTATTATATGTTGATGATAGTTGGCTTTGTTTCACTATTCGAATTTATTTATGCGATAATTGAAAAGAAATACAAATCTTTTTTTATATCCGTAGGCGTTTTGCTTTTTGCGGGTTTTTTAGCGATACTGCCCAATGTAACCAACCTGTGGACTTCATCAGAATATGTGAATGAAACCATACGAGGCAAATCGGAGTTGACCCTTGATTCGAAAATCAAATCGGATGGGTTAGACAAAGATTATATCATGCAATGGAGCTATGGCATTGGCGAAACCTTCACCCTGATGATACCCGATGCAAAAGGCGGCGAAACCGAAGCAATCGGCAACACAAAATCTGCCCTCGACAACGTGGACAGCCAATTCCGTCAAGATGTGGCTCAATCTTCTCACTATTGGGGAGACCTTCCTTTCACCTCCGGACCAGTTTATGTGGGTGCTCTTATTATGTTTCTGTTTGTTCTTGGATTATTTATCGTGAAAGGGAAATTAAAATGGGCATTGTTCTCTGTTTCTATTTTAGCAATTCTGCTCTCATGGGGGCATAATTTTCAATTCCTTTCCGATTTCTTTATTGACTATGTTCCATTTTATAATAAATTCCGTGCTGTTTCATCTATCTTAATTATCGTTGAGCTTACCATCCCATTATTGGCAATACTTGCACTGAAAGAAATAGCCGAAAAGCCCAAATTAGTGAAAGAAAAAAAATCGTTTTTCTTTATTTCACTTGGTATCACTGCTGGACTATGCTTGCTGTTTTTAATGCTGCCAAGCTTATTTTTCAAATTCACTACTCCTGAAGAGTTGTCGCAATTTAATGAATACATTAAGCAATCACAAAATCAAGCAGGTGCACAAAAATATTTTAATGAATTAATTTCGAACCTTGAAATTGCCCGCATATCAATTTTCAAAATGTCGTGTTTGCGGACTTTGGCTTTCATATTGTTGGGTGCAGGTTTAATTTGGATATATGGTTCTGTAAAGAAAATGAGCAAATATGTTCTTTATATAGGTGTTGCGCTTCTAATTCTTATAGATTTAGTTCCTATTAATAGAAGATATCTTAACGATAAAAATTTTAAATCAAAACAAGAAGTCGAAGTTCCTTTTGAAGCAACAACTGCCGATAATTATATTTTGCAGGATACTACGAAAGATTTTCGTGTATTAAACTTAGCCATTGGCAATTTCACTCTTGATGCCTCTGTTTCTTATTTCCATAAATCTATTGGCGGATATCATGCTGCAAAACTACGCAGATACCAAGATTTGATAGATAATCGCATATCCAAAGAACATGACCGCCTCGCCAAAACCTTACAAAGCAAAGTGCCCGACTCGGTGCTTTATGCAACCTTGTATGGACTCACCTCGCTCAATATGCTTAACACCAAATATTATATTTACAATCCCAATGCTCCCCCATTGAGAAATCCTGCTGCTTTGGGCAATGCTTGGTTTGTGACAGATGTGAAACATGTGAATAATGCTGATGAAGAAATAAAGGCAATGGACAATTTTGTTCCTGCCAATACGGCTATTGTTGACAAACGTTTCGCGGACCAATTGACATCATTCAAAGGGGAAAGGGATCCGCAAGCTACTATCAAATTGATAGACTATAAGCCAAATTATCTTACATACGAAGTAAAAAATCTGAAAGCACCCCAAGTGGCTGTCTTTTCTGAAATCTATTATAGTAAAGGTTGGAATGTTTATGTGGATGGTGCTGAAGCTCCTTATTTCCGTGCCAACTTCATCCTACGTGCTATGGTGGTTCCTGCCGGCAATCATAAAATTGAGTTTAAATTTGAACCCAAATCTTATTTTGTTGGAGAAAAAATATCTTTTGCAGGTTCCGCTTTATTACTATTATTTATTGGTACTGCTTTGTTTTTTGAATTCAGAAGAAAAAAAGAAAAACCTTCAAATCCACAAATAAAGTAGCATGGTGATTGTGAAATCAAGAATCTTTTTTAAATTTGTCAACAAGAAAGTGTCTATCTCTTATTTGTTTACATAAACGCAGTGCTTAATCCCAAATAAATGATTATTAATATTATTGAATATTTTGAACAAACGGTTGAACACTATCCGAATAAGATAGCTGTAATTGAAGAAGGAAGAAACATTGATTTTGCAACTTTACAAAAATGTTCAAAGTATTTAGCGTCAAAAATCATCGAAAAGGTTGATTGCTTATCGCAGCCTATTGCTGTGTTTCTGCCAAAAAGCATTCATAGTGTTATTGCAAATACTGCCATCACTTACAGTGGTAATATTTATTTGAATTTAGATGTTAAAGCTCCCGAACAACGGATTCAAAATAGTATTAAAAAAATAGAACCAGCAGTTATTATTACTAATTCCGAATATTTAAAAAATAATACTTTTTTACATGATTTTTCATTAACAATACTATGCATTGACAAAGAATTAGAAAATTTACCGGAGACCATAAATCAAGAACTTTATAAAGAAAAAGTAAACAAAATAATTGACAGCGACCCTTATTGCATTATTAACACCTCTGGTTCAACCGGTGTGCCAAAAGGAGTCGTACTCAATCATAAAAGCTTTATTGATTTTAGCGAATGGTCTTTTGAAACCTTAAAAATATCAGAAAACGAAAAAATAGGAAGTTTATCT
>CAIWVT010000165.1 GCA_903916135.1 uncultured bacterium | reverse complement strand
GTCATTAATGGTCATTAATGGTCATTAATGGTCATTTATGGTCATTTGTTGTCATTTAGTTGATTTGCGACCTGTATTGAATTTATCGTCATCAGATGACTTGGAGTCATCTGATGACTACCCAATCTGAAAACTGATTATTCCAAAAAAAATAACCTTTTCCCATTCCTCAATAACCTTGATAGAAATGCCAAACAAACGTAAAGATTAACCTTATTATCTTATAATATTTTCAATATATTACGAAAGAATTCAATAAGGTAAGAAGGTTGGGGGGTGTATGTCATTCATTTCTACTAAGTCCTCACGATTTTCGAACCGAACCTCAAAATAGATAACAAATTGACGTTTTGCAAACCGTGTGATATGGTTATTCATCAGATGACTTCAAGTCATCAGATGAATTTTGGTGACAATTTAGCATTTTGTAAATGATTGAATTTCTAACCAATAAAATTTGTTATATAGTAGGTTTTAGAATCACACGGGTTTGGATTGAAATATAGCAAGTAAATAGTATAAGACTTGTTGGAGTGAACTAAAATAACGATTTTTTAAAATAAAGTCTTATATTTGCACTCTAAAACCAACAGGATGGAAGAGGATAAGAAAACAATTGCACAGCTTACGGAAGAAAATGCGCGCCTTTCGCGGGAGTTGAATGTCATGAAGAAAATGCACAAAAACTGTGAATCGAAGTTAAAAAGGATTACATTGGTTGAAGAGACATTGAACCGTATCATTGACACCAATCCTTTGTCCATACAAGTTGTGGATAAAAACGGCAGAAATAAAAGAGTGAATGATGCCTTTATGGGGATTTTTGAGAACAAACCCCTTAAAAACTACAGTATTTTCACAGATACGCAATTGATAAAACAAGGATTGAAACCCTTCTTTGAGCAATTGAAACAAGGCGAAGTGGTTTATTTTCCGGCTAATTATTATAATTTGCATAAATTGTATTCCAAACTTCCTACTAAAAATTTATGGTTAAAAGCTGTTGCATTCCCAGTGTTTGCTGATAAAAAAATGCCGCAGAGATATGTTATCATTCATCAGGATATTACCGGTGAAAAACTTGCAGAAGAGGAAATTAAGCACATCAATACAAAGCTTCAGGGGATGAATAAATATATTGTAGAAGTGAGGGAACAGGAACGGAAAAAACTGGCGACTGAATTGCACGATGAAGTAGGAACAAATTTGGCTGCATTAAAAATGATAGTTGCCATGCTTAAACGGATTGATAACCTGAATGAAAGAAACTTGTTGATAGATGATGTGATTGCGTTAATCATTTCCACCAGTGAAAAACTTACAACCATAACAATGGAAATGCGAAATGTGGTACTCGAAAATTTAGGCATAATCGATGCAATTGAGAGTTACACCAAAGATTTTGGTAAATGGCATAAGGTGAAAATAGTTTGCGACATAGCTACAGATATTAAAATGGAATACGATACTTCATTGGTGATTTATAGGGTGATGCAGCAAGCCCTTCACAATATTTTGCAACATGCCGAAGCCGATAGAGTGAATATTAAACTGCATCAAACTAAAACATCTTTTGAATTCATTATACGCGATAATGGGAAAGGCATTACACAGCAAAAAATAATTTCAAAAACCTCTTTTGGCATTATGGGTATGAGAGAAAGAGTGGAGGACATGGGAGGTTCTTTTCAATTGAAAGGCAGCAAAATACATGGAACGACTTTACTAATAAAACTACCCTTAAACTACATAAAACCATGAAAATCCTTATTTGTGAAGACCACGAAATCTATCGCAAGGGACTGAGATTAGTGCTTGAACATGATTTCAATGCTATTGAAATTCTCGAAGCAGAGCATGGCGATTGGGCATTGGATTTAATGAAAAATAATAAATTCGATTTGGTGTTGATGGATATTAGGTTGCCAGGTAAAAACGGTCTGTTTCTCCTTTATAAAATCACTTTATTGTATCCCGATACAAAAGTATTGATGCTGAGTCTTTATACCGAATTACAGTTTGCACGCCAGGCATTCAGGCTGGGGGCAATGGGTTATCTCAATAAGAATGAAGACAGTCCTAAGATTATCCATGCAATTAAAACAGTAATAAGAGGTGAAAAACATTTTTCTGTTGAAGTAATGGAAAGTATGACAGCCAGACACAGAAAAGATTTAAAGAAAACCAAACATGAATTGCTTTCTGATTATGAATTTATGATAATGCTCGAAATAGCTAAGGGAAAAAGCTCTGCAGTAATAGCTAAAGAAATGGAAACGCCTGTAAACACCCTATATGTTCATAAAAATCACATAATGAATAAGCTGGAGATTAAAACTGTTGTTGATTTACATAATTATTGTGTAGCACAAGGATTTTTGATCAATTGCAACCTGAGAGAAGATACTATCTGAAAAAAGGATTAATTTTATGTAAATCAGTCTTTAATTAATATCGTTGATAGTCTGTAGCGCTTAAATGTCAATAGAATAAATCTCCATCCCAACTCCTTCGGTCCGTTGGGCATCAACAAGCTTAATCCGGCTATTAATTCCATAACAGGCAATGTTGAACCCCCCATCACTCATTTCTTTTGTCATTAATGCCATTGGGGCAATTACATAAATCGAAAAAAATACTCCATTTCAACAAAAGATAAAGAAACCTTTATAGTTAAGGTTGTCTGTATTGATTAGTTTTGTACTTTCAAAATTCCGTAAACCGACACGACATGTAAAATCTTATCTCAATATCACCTTACTTATGCAGATTTGCAATCATGGTAATTTTAAACACCGGCAATGCAATTACGTGCAAGCAAGGTCATCAATCACAAATCACAAATTCACTTATCCCTAATCACTAATCACAAATCACTAATCACAAAGCGTTAATCATAATCACTAATCACAATTCACAATTCACAATTCACAAATTATAAATCATAAATCATAAATAAAATGACAGTAACATTTCTAAAAATCAGAGTATCCAGAGCCTTCAAAAGGCTTGGTTCAACATTATTAGCTGCCTTTGCGAAAGGTACAAAATTTCAGGGCGATGTGGATGCAACAAGCCCTCCAAAAAATGATGCAGCGGTTCATGGAGCCGCCGACAACCTGTCGGCTGCTCACAACCTCAGACAAATAAACCCCTCAACACAAAACACGCAAGCAGAAACAGTGTGCCGTAATATACTGAATGATATGTTAGACGGTAATGCTAACTATCTGGAAACCACTGCAAACACAGTGGCAAAAGATGCAGGAGATCCTGCGGCAGGATTAGAAGTTGTTACCCGCATCGGTTTTAAGGTAGCAGGCAAAGGAGGCGGCACACGCAACATCGGTTTCATTGATAGCGGCGTTGGCTGGGCACATGCTCACGAAGCAAAAAGCAGAAAAGGAATGGAAGGACATGTTTGGAATGTGGGTATCCCCCTTGCCAAAGGCACTCCGCCAACGGTAACCAAAACATATTTTAGCCTTGAAGCTGATTTTATTTTTATCGGTGCCGCAAGTGGATCAGTTTTAGCTTACCGTCATGGCAGCGTTGTGCCGGTTAACCAAAAAACTACACCATCAGGACAGGCTCCTTCCGGTTCAGTTTTGGCTAAATCTGCTACGATTATACCTATGAGTACAAAAAAACATCCTATGTGCGACATTGACGCAACGACCAATGTCGTATTTGGCGAATGGCGCTATATTGTGATTCCTTAAAACATTTATGAACAATTATACATATAGCCTACCTGCAATGCAATGAGAACATCTTTAAGAATATGGCAAAAAATTGTTCGCAGTGCTTTAGCTGTAGCTGATAGGGTGCATATTGTTGTTGGTGCGACACCAAATGTGAGACTTGGCGCATCTACAACGAGACTTGGCACATCTACAACGAGACTTGGCGCAACTACAACGAGAGTAGGCGCAACTACAACGAGAGTAGGCGCAACTACAACGAGAGTAGGCGC
>CAIWVT010000164.1 GCA_903916135.1 uncultured bacterium | reverse complement strand
GTACTTGGTCAGGGTGAAGATATAGTGCCTATTCCGGGTACAAAACGCAAGGTATATCTTGAAGAAAATATCAAAGCTGTGGATATAACCTTAACCGAATCGGAGATGGCACAACTCAGCACTGCGATGCCTCTTGGTGTTGCTTCCGGACAACGGTACGCCCCGCAAGCCATGAAAGCTGTGAACGGATAAAAATGTATAATTGAATCACGAAAAGTGGCTATCTTGGATAGTTGAAATTTAAATTTATGTCGCTCGACTCCAAGACCATTGTCTCATACATTAGCATAGTGTTTATTCATTTATCATTTTCCCTAATCTATTACCTAAAGGAAGTTTAAACAGCCCACCAATGTAAACGACTTATGGAGCAAGAACAAAAATTTTATAATAGAGCGTTTCAATTAAGTTTATTTACAATCTTTTATAACATTGTTGAGGGAGTTGTTTCAATGATACTGGGTTATCAAGATGAAACTCTGACATTATTCGGCTTTGGGGTAGACAGTTTTATAGAAGTAATGTCTGGCATTGGGATTGCCCTGATGATTCTCCGCATCAGGCAAAATCCTGATAGTTCTAAAAATAGATTTGAAATAAATGCTCTGAAAATAACGGGAACTGGATTTTACTTGCTGTCTGCTGGACTACTTATCGGAATAATCACAAACATTATCTACAACCATAAGCCTGAAACAACATTGTGGGGAATCATCATTTCATTAGTCTCAATCATGGTGATGATTTGGCTCATGATGGAGAAAAATAGAATTGGAAAACATCTGAAATCAGAGCCCATCATCTCTGACGCAAATTGTACAAAGATTTGTATTTATATGTCTCTTGTTTTACTTGCTTCAAGCCTTATCTATGAGTCAACGGGTTTTGCATATGCAGATAGTATCGGTGCCATAGGATTAATGTATTTCTCTATCAGCGAAGGGAAAGAAGCGTTTGATAAAGCAAAGGGCAAAATCTGCGGTTGTGATGATTGTTAAAATTGAAGGTTTAAAATACTGTATCAAATATTCGTAGGAAGCCTTATTCTAACTCAAGTTTCGCAGTTAGTTAATCTGCATATGTATAATTAAACATATGTTAATATCTATGTGATAACTTCGGGATAAAAAGCACGGGGTCATGCTTGTAAATAGTTATATTTGAGATTATTACACAACCAATAGCCTTAAAAAGATGACCCCACAGACCAAACCTACAAAGAATCATCATGAGATTAAAACGATTGTAGACGATTCTGATAAAAAAGTTCATTCGATTCACTCGGTATATGCCAGTTTTACTACTACAAAACGCAAAAAGCACCTTGGTTCTTTCAAAGAGAAGGGCTTTATTGTTACCGCCACATTATTTGAGTTATTGATCATGACGATCAGACACTAAAAGTTCCCAAAAGCAAATTGAAAAGACAAGTAGGATCAAATCAATAAATAAAGAATTGCCGGATAACCACATTATTTCAGATCATCGTATTCCATAAAAGTAATCGTCAGGGAAGTGCTGTTTTTTGTTTCAGGAGTGTAAAATTTAAAATATTTTACGATCAGGATAAACTACATTCAAATTTATTGGTTTATTTTGGGAAGGGAAAAATATGTGTAATATAAACTCAGGCCGGTTATGTTGAAAAAACAAGAGGTCAAAACGAAAAAAAATCCCGCAGGCAAAGCTTCCTTGCCTGAACCAAAGAAGTTTTACTGGATGCCCGTTGTGTGTGTAATCCTTGCATTCACAGGATTCATTCCGGTGTTTAAAGCCGGTTTTGTAAATTG
>CAIWVT010000163.1 GCA_903916135.1 uncultured bacterium | reverse complement strand
TTTTTATTTTTTGCTGAATTTATCCTATTATCGGTTCATTGTTGTCATTTGCTGTAGCTTGTTCTTCTAATTTTGCTTTAGCTTTATTCTTTTCTTTTGCATCTTCGCGTTTTGCATTGTCAGTATTCACTGTGGTAGTCTGAATATCTTTGGCGACTTCTTCAATATGTGAATGGTTTTCATACAAACGTTTCCCAAAAATCTGTTCCACATCTTCGCGGAAGATTACTTCTTTTTCAAGAAGCAATTCGGCTAATTTCTCAACTTTCGGTTTGTTATCAATAATGATATTCTTAGCCCGTTCATAAGCAATTTCAATTATTTTGCTTACTTCCTCATCAATGATTTGGGCAGTGGTTTCGCTGTAAGGTTTGGTGAGGGCATATTCCGATTGTCCAGTGGAATCATAATAGCTGATGTTACCAAGTTTTTTGTTCAAACCGTAGTAAACCACCATAGAATATGCTTGTTTCGTCACTCGTTCCAAATCGTTAAGCGCACCAGTGGAAATTTTACCAAAGTTGACATCTTCCGAAGCACGTCCACCTAAAATGGCACACATTTCGTCTAACAATTGTTCGGTGTTAGTAATTTGTCGTTCTTCGGGCAAATACCATGCTGCACCTAAAGCTTTACCCCTTGGTATAATTGTTACTTTGACTAAAGGCGAAGCATGTTCGACCAACCAACTGATTGAAGCATGACCTGCTTCGTGGAACGCAATCACTTTCTTTTCATCTTGTGAAATGATTTTGCTGCGTTTCTCTAATCCACCAACTATGCGGTCAATGGCATCCAAGAAGTCTTGTTTTTCGATAATCTTTTTATCTTTTCGAGCTGCAATCAAAGCAGACTCGTTACATACGTTGGCAATATCTGCACCCGAAAATCCGGGAGTTTGACGTGCCAAGAATTCAACATCCATGTCAGGAGAAAGCGTCAAAGGTTTCATGTGAACTTTGAAAATGGCTTTACGTTCATCCAAATCGGGTAGCTCTACATGAATCTGACGATCGAAACGTCCGGCACGCAACAAAGCTCTATCTAAAATATCTGCACGATTGGTAGCCGCAAGGATGATAACACCTGCGTTGCTTGAAAATCCATCCATCTCGGTCAAAAGCTGATTCAAGGTATTTTCTCTTTCGTCGTTGGCACCGTTCATAGGGTTTTTGCCGCGAGCACGACCGATAGCATCAATTTCATCAATAAATACGATACACGGTGCTTTTTCTTTTGCCGTTTTAAACAAGTCGCGAACCCTTGACGCACCAACACCCACAAACATTTCAACAAAATCGGAACCCGACAGAGAGAAGAAAGGAACTTTTGCTTCGCCAGCTACGGCTTTAGCCAATAAAGTTTTTCCGGTGCCCGGAGGACCTACCAACAAAGCCCCTTTGGGAATTTTACCTCCTAAAGTGGTATATTTCTTTGGGTCTTTTAAGAAATCAACAATCTCCATAATCTCAATTTTGGCTTCTTCAAGTCCTGCCACATCACTGAAAGTTATTGAACTACTTGTATTCTTATCGAAAAGTTGCGCTTTGGATTTCCCCACATTGAAAATCTGAGAGCCACCAGCTCCACGTCCCATCATACGCATAATGATAAACCAAACAACCAGAAGCAAACCAATGGGAATAACCCATCCAAGGATATCACCACCCCAGTTCTTACGGGTTTCACTTTCGGGTGTGATATGAGAAAAACTTTTAAGAATTTTATCTTTTTCAAGCTGTGTTTTTGCCGCAGCAGTGTCGCTCCGAACTATATCGTTTTCAGCATCAGAAAGGTCTTTTCTAAACGATTCCACCGATGAAATCTCAAACTCGAAATGTGGACCTTTAATTTCATTTTTGCTTGTGCCTTTTTTTAGAATTGCATCTTTAAATTCAGATACTTTTTTGAGCGAATCTTGTTTAATATAAACCTCTGCTTTTTCTTTATTTACAATTAAAACTTTTTCAACATAATGCTTTTCGAGTAATTTTACGAATTTGTCGAAGGTGTATTTTTTGGTGTCGGTGCCGTTATAATTGTAGAACTGTAGTCCTATAAAAACAATTGCAAGTACTGCATACAGCCAATAGAAACTGAATTTTTTCTTTGGGCTATTGTTAGGAGGTATGTTCGGGAATTTGTTATCTTGCTTATCAGCCATGTCTTTTCTAATATTGTAATGTTATTATTCTGAATCAAATTTACGAATCTGCGCATCTGCCCAAAGTTTTTCGAGCTGATAAAAACTGCGACTTTCTTGTTGAAATATATGCACAACCGTGTCGAAATAATCGAGCAAAATCCATTCTGCATTGGCAAAACCCTCTCTATTGCTTGGTTTTTGTCCCATCGTCTTAATCACTTCTCGTTCCACAGAATCAGCAATGGCTTCTACCTGAACTTTTGAATTGCCATGACAAATCACAAAGCCCTTGAAAAAAGCATTTTGTATGGAACTAAAATCAATAGACATAATGTCTTGCCCTTTTTTTTCGAGCATTCCGCGTACGATCACATCGGTAATTTCTGGAACTTCTTTTATTTTCTTTTTAGCTGGCATCAACTATTTTTTATAAGTTTGCAAAAGTAAGCATTTTTAATTAATTTATCAGGTATTATTTGTTGTATTTTGTATTAGTTGATTGTTTTTTGCTTCATTATAAATTTAAAAAATCTCAAGGCATGTGTCCAATAAAAATAATTGAAATAGCTTCGGTGGCATCTACGAATCAATATGCTGAAAAACTGCTTAGTGAAAAGGCAGTGGATTCGCCTATTTGTGTTGTTACCAAACATCAAACCGCCGGCAAAGGACAAGACCAAAACAGATGGGAGTCGGAAGCCGACAAAAACTTGACGTTTAGCATCATCTGCTTCCCGGATTTCTTGCCTGCTGCGCAACAGTTTGAATTGAACAAAGCCGTTGCTCTTTCGGTTTCCGACTTGTTGAAAGCAACACTGCCAAAGGAAAATATTTTCATCAAGTGGCCCAATGATATTTATATTGATGATAGAAAAGCTGCAGGAATTTTGATACAAACATCGGTTCAGAATCAAAGTATGAATTGGGCTGTCATCGGCATTGGCATCAATGTTAATCAAGGCGTGTTTCCCGAATATTTGCCTAATCCAGCATCGGTGATACATTATAAAAAAACTGAAACAAGTTTAGGTACGCTTTTGGAAGATTTTTTAATCGTTTTTGAAAAGCGTTTTCATCAGTTAAAGATGGAGGAAGCGAAGCAGATTGATGAGGACTATCTGAAAGTATTTTATAAATTAAATCTTCGATCAGCGTTTGTGGTGAAGGGAGAGCGGATTTTCGCGACGATACGAGGCGTGAATCAATACGGATGGTTGCAGCTTCAAGATGACAATGGAAGTGTGATGGAATATGATATTAAGCAAGTGGTGTTCTGTAAATGAGTTCGGAGTTTGGAGTTCGTCGAGCACTACGAATTACTAATTACGTTCTTGGAAGTATGAGGCTTGGTGGACTATCGGTTTAGGAAAGTTACACAGAGATTCACAGAGGAAAAGGAGATACACAGAGATTTTTGAGGTATTCGTAATTCGTGTATTCGTAATTCGTAGGGGTGTGGTTCTTGGTTCCGCCCTCAGAACTCCTTCCGTTCGCAGTATTCTTTCAATTTGGTTCCGAAGATGTCCACCATATTTTGCAAGGGGCGCGATGCCATCATGCTTATCATCACAGGCATTTCGTGGTTCATGACAAATTCTGCTTCACATTGATTTTCGCCCACTGCGTTCATCAAACAAACCAATTCGAAGGTGAAAGGAATCTTTGTTTCTGCTTCGGGAAAAATCGTGATACGTTGGTTAGGAACTTTTTCTTTTATCTTCAGTGCTAATTGTCCTAAGCCGCTTACTTTAAATGAACATGAATCTTGATTGGATTGCCAATCGGACACCTGATCTGGCATCAGATTTTTGAAGTTATTGAAATCCGCCAAGAAACCATAGATGGTTTCGACTGGTTTGTTGATGAGCGTTTTTTCGCTTTTTATGTGTGCCATGTGTTTTATATCCCCCATTTTTCGGGAGCTTCACGCCAAGTGGCTAAATATTGAAGCTCTTTTTCACTGATAAAATTGCTGTCCATGGCTTGTTGCAACAAGGCATTATAATCCGAAAGTGTAACCAATCGGCATTTAGCTTTCGCAAAACTTTCGGTAGCTTTCGGAAATCCATACGTAAAAATTGCCGCCATACCTTTCACGTCGCAACCCGCGTCGCGCAAAGCTTCCACAGCTTTCAAACTGCTGCCGCCTGTGGAAATCAAATCTTCAATCACCACCACCGACTGACTGCTTTCTATCACACCTTCAATCAAATTAGCCATGCCATGTTCTTTGGGTGCGGAACGCACATACACAAAAGGCAATCCCAATTCTTGAGCCACCAACACCCCTTGAGCGATGGCACCCGTGGCAACTCCCGCAATCACATCGGGCACTCCGAATTCATTGCGTATCAACTCGGCAAACTGCTGACGGATGTAAGTTCTGATTTTCGGATACGACAAAGTTTTCCGATTGTCGCAATAAATTGGAGACTTCCATCCCGATGCCCAGGTGAAAGGATTTGGTAGATTCAATTTAATTGCTTTAATTTGCAGCAAATATTCTGCAGTCTTTAACGCTATATCATTATTTTTTTCCATGGTGCAAAATTACAAAGTTTACGTAAATAACAAAGAAGTTATTTTCAGAAATCGTTCGACAAAGCCTCCCACAGGCACAACTATGTTGTTGCCAATGATGCCTACAAGTAACCAATTCGATAGAATAATACATGATTTTGAACACGATACGAATCAACTCAGCTTTGAGTTTATATGTGCAAATCCTATGGAAATGTTTTTGAAATTTGCTGAGTCTTATCATAAAGTTTATGCTGCCGGTGGCTTGGTTTGCAGTTCCGAAGGCGACATGTTATGGATTTTTCGCAACGGAAAATGGGATTTACCCAAAGGAAAAAGGCAGAGAAATGAAAAATTCTCCACTTGTGCTTTGCGCGAAGTGGAAGAAGAAACAGGGCTGCGAAACCTAAAAATCACCAACGAATTGCCACAAACTTTGCATACCTACATGGAAAACGGCAAACGGATTTTGAAAAGGACCTTTTGGTTCGAAATGCACGCCGACAAAACCCAAACGCTGACACCTCAAACCGAAGAAGGCATCACGAAGGTGAAATGGATTGCAAAGAGCGATATAAATAGGGTGAGGAGAAATACCTATCGGTCTATTATAAATTTGCTTGAAGATTATTTGAAGGAAAATAAATAGTTTTTTTGCACTAAAATTAATGTGTAGAAAAAATATATTTATTTAGGTAAAAAAAAAGTGTGAAAATATTTTGCTATGTCGGAAAATAGTTGTTATTTCGCATAAATTTAATTTCAGATGCAATGAGCCTTTTGAATATTTCATATAAACCCTATGAAACCCTTGTCCACGACAATGGCAATTTGCTTTTTACGGCTTCTGATAACCGTCAATTCATCTCATTTTTTACACAAATATTCCCAAAATACCTTTTTCCAACTTTCTGCTCCCAACCGACCATTGGTGGTGCAATTGGCTCAATAAATAGCTGTTATACTGCCACAGTAACAAATCCTGTCGTCACTTCAATCCTGCCTAATGCCAAAAACATCAAAATTACTGCGGCAAAACTTCAGCTTTTTGCCACGAAAACTGAGCTTTTTGCGGCAAAAACTCAGCTTTTTACGGCAAAAAGCTTGATTACTGTGGCAAAAACTCATGTTTTTGCGGCAAAAACATGCATAATGTCTCATAATAACTTAGGGTTTCATGGCAATAACTTAGGTTTTTGTCGCAAAAACCTAAGTTTTCGT
>CAIWVT010000162.1 GCA_903916135.1 uncultured bacterium | reverse complement strand
CATTTTACTTATAATTGATAAAACGCTTACACCTTCAGAAAAAATTCCTTTACGGACTCAATTAAGGAAAAGTTTACTAAAACACCAGATTTTATCTGATATCCTTATTCAAAGCGAGAAAGAAGTGAGAGTAAAAAGCAAATTGACTGGTCATATTGTGAAAACTATAATGAGAGAAGGCATTGCGATATGAAAAAGGAAAAGAAAGAATACCTGAAAAATTGGCTAATCAAGGCGAATGAAGATATTGCTGTAATACTTCAATTATCGTCAGAATTTCCAGAAAATTATACCTCAGCAATATCATTTCATTCACAACAAGCCGTTGAAAAATTTTTGAAAGCATATCTTATTTTCAAAGACGTAGAATTTGGGAGAGTACATGATGTTGATTATCTGCTCCTTGAATGCATTAATATAGAGAAATCAGGGTTTGAAGATATCGACTTGAAAAATATGAACGATTATGCCGTTACCGTCAGATATCCCGATGACTTTATGATACCTTCAGTAGAAGAAGCATTAGAAAACTAAGAGATTGCATTGGAAGTAAAAAAAGTAGTTGAAGGGAAAATAATTTTTTAAATTCCTTTTTACTTTTGGTGTTTTTGTAAAAAAACAGAGCATATAAAAAGGGGTTAGTCAAAATGGCGAAAGTTTCTTTACTAACCTACTTTTAGAATATGATTTTATCTATGACGCATTGCTAATGATAGATTCATTTTAATTCTACCAGAATGAATATCCAATTCTTTTCGAATTTTATTCAACAATCTATAAACTATTAAAAACAAGAAATAACAAACAAATATTGAATAGTTTAATGACAATCTTACAATGGTAAATTTATCAAATAATAGTGGAAAGTAATATATATCATATAGTATTAGTCCTATTGTAAGTAAAAATGGTAAAGACAAAAATAGTATTTTTAAAATAAGTCTTGCAAAAATGTTTTTAATCCACTTAAAGGATATGGATTCTTTGTTAGAAAGTGTTTTTATTTCAGAGAGAATAAAGTTATAAATAGTGATTAAACTAGCTATAAAACCGATAATTGAGATAATATTTATTAACATAATGACGAAATTTTGAAATTTTTATTGAAAGTTATTTAATATATTAATGAAGATAAATTTATAAAATAATCGCATATGAGTAAAAGATAAACATATATTTCAACAATTAAGTTTTTATGACCCCGACACATTTAGGACACCGCATAATTTTGTTGAAAAAATTATATGGAAAAATAATCCAGAAATAACTAAGAGATTTGAAGACAATTCATTGATAACAAATTTTGCAATATGAATTTATAAAAACCATCCCCATTGTACTGCCAAATTTGTAGCGCCTATAATAAGAGAAGATGAGGATGTTCAAGATGAATAATTTGGGGCTTTTCATTTTCAGATGCATCACGTAAAATAGCAAATGCTATTAAAATAAAAACGGCGAAGCAAATGCATCGCCGGACAAGATTGTTTTAAAAAAACATCAAAAACCACTTACATTTGCATTTCAAAACCAACATCATGCGAGAAATCATCATAGAAAACGCCCACGAAAACAACCTGAAAAATATCTCTCTCCGCATCCCTCATTATCAGCTTGTGGTGGTTACGGGTGTTTCGGGGAGCGGGAAGACCAGCCTGGTTTATGACGTATTATATGCTGAAGGCCAACGTTTGTTTTTTGAGAATTTTATTGGTGGCAGGCTTGCATCGGCAAAGCTTTCACGTCCCAAAGCATCTCGTATTGAAGGCCTTTTTCCTGTTATAGCTGTAAACCAAAACAATGTCGTACGCAGTCCCCGTTCTACAGTGGGTACACTTACCGAGCTTTACGATTATCTGCGCCTTCTTTTTGCAAGGCTGGGTCAATCGGACATTCACGGCCTGAATCCTTACCGCAGCCTTTTTTCTTTCAACCTTCCCGATGGCTATTGCCCTGTATGCAAAGGTCTGGGTGTTCAAGACCATATAGACCCGGCACTGCTTATAGCCGATGCGTCTAAATCTATTCGTGAGGGCGCTTTTGCGCTGACCACTCCTAATAATTACATAATCTACTCGCAGGTAACCATGGCTGTACTCGATCAGGTGTGCTATGCAGAAGGGTTCAATGTGGACATACCCTGGCAGGAACTTACCGATGAACAGAAAAATGTGGTTCTCAACGGCTCAACGAAAATAAAGGTTTTATTCGGCAAACATCCGCTGGAGTCGCGTCTGAAATGGACTGGCATCACTGCCAAACCCCGCGAGGAAGATTATTACAAAGGCATTCTTACGGTGATGGAAGAAATCCTGCGTCGTGAGCGCAATCCGAACATTATGCGTTTTGTGGTTTCTCATATCTGCGATCATTGCAAAGGCAAGCGACTGAATGAAAAAGCCTTGTCAGTAAGGCTTTGGGGACATGACATTTCTGATTTTTCGGT
>CAIWVT010000161.1 GCA_903916135.1 uncultured bacterium | reverse complement strand
GTTAGTGAAGCCTTCACTCCAAGTGAAGGCTTCACTCAAAATTAGTTGAGTTAGCTTTATTTTTCTCCGCCTTGAAAGGCGGAGTTAATCAGTTGTCCGAATAACTTTATTCTACAGCATTAAACTAATAAAGTAAAAGATGCGGTGAATAATCCCTGTTACTAAAGGAATCAAGTTTGAAACCAAACCATAATACCGTATTAGTATTACCCCCGATACCACATTGATACAAGTTGTCTCAGTATTTTTCTGCATAAAAAAATAGTCATCTGCACGAAACAAATGACTATTTTCAATAGATTCAGCAAGATATTATCTGCCCCCGGGACCGCCCTGAGCGGAATCCTGAGGAGAATAGGGCACATATTGATTGAGCATATTGTTAAACTTCTTGGTTTGCTCTTTTTGTTTATAGAGATTGGAATAATCCACCAAAGCCCGAAGTATGGAAAGTGCTTGTTGGGTGTCTTCGCTAAAGAAACGCGCATAGTCGGGTTCAACACTCATGTAGTATTGCAAATCTTGATTGTAAGCATTTCCCACCACATCCATGATGGCATTGGCTTTTTTGGCTTCGCCGCAACGGAAATAAATTTCGGCATAGCCAATCATATATAAATCGTAAGGTACCACATAGTCGGGCATCATTTCAATACCTTTGTCCAACACCTTGATGGCTTTGTCTTTTTTGCCTTCTGCCAATAGTCCTTGAGCCAAACGGGCAATGTTGTTGCGCATATAAAGCACCATGCCGGAACTTTCTTTGTCAACATAGACGCGTTTGTCGTTCAAATTTCCATAGACAAATTTGTTCATAATTTTGTCGTAGGTTTCTTCGGTCAGCACTCCTCCCCTTTTGGTGTCGCCTTTCACAGGCATGAAACGATAGACAGTGCCTTCCAAATAGCAATAGTCTTCTATGTTTAGAAAATCGCTGACACTTGAAGGCGTTGCAAAATAAATTGGACGGGTCCAATTGTTGGTGGCAATGATATCAAGCAGCATCAAATCGTTTTTATACAGATTGTTCTTTTTAACTTTCCATGTGATGGCTTTCACCACCTTGTCGGCAAGATAACGTGGCACAGTGCCGTTGTTACACACTTTGAGCGAATCAACTTTCAAGGATAGATTTTTGGTAGGGAAATAGCCCACCATGCGTTGGTCTTGCAACATTTTCTTATCTTCTTCTCTGTCGCTATTAATCTTATTAATAACTTTTTTCAAGTCCCAAGTATTGTTGGGGTCTTCTTCAAAATAAGGAACGAAATCGTTAGTGCCGGCGGTATATTTGTTTGCTGGAATGGTGAATGGCAATGGTTCTGATTTGTAAATTTTGTTGAACAATTGATGGATATACCAATCGCCCGAAGCAAGCGTGAAATTGACCACACGCACATCGGTACGGAAACCTTCGACTTCCTGCACATACCACAAGGGGAAAGTGTCGTTGTCGCCATTGGTAATCAGAATGGCGTTAGGCGCGCAGGACGAGAGATAGTTTTTGGCAAAATCGCGCATTGCAAATTTGTTAGAGCGGTCGTGGTCGTTCCATTCTTGTTTTGCCATAATCACGGGGACTAAAATGAAACACAAAGCGATGGAAATAAATACGCTTGCCATTTGCGGAAGTTTTTTGCTGAGCAAATGATAGAGTGCCACCACACCTAAACCTATCCAAATAGCAAAAGCATAGAAGGAGCCTACGTAAGCATAGTCACGTTCGCGGGGCTGATAGGGAGTAGGGTTCAGATAGACAATGATGGCAGCACCCGTCAAGAGGAACAATAGTGTGATGACAAAAGCATCCTTTTTGTTCTTCCAAAATTGAAAAGCTAAACCAGCTAAGCCGAGAATAAAAGGTAGGAAGAATAGAGTGTTTCGACCTTTGTTATTTAATGCCTTGTCGGTTATCTTATCTTGATTGCCAAGTCGAGCAGCATCCAAGAAGTTGATACCGGAAATCCAATTGCCGTTTATCACGTCTTTGTTGCCGTTATCGTCCAAGCCGAAGCATTGTTGGTCGCTCTGTCGCCCTACGAAGTTCCACATAAAGTAGCGCCAATATTGACTTCCCAATTGGTTTTTGAAGAAGAAAGCTAAATTGTCCCTCATAGAAGGATTTTGGTTTTCGTTTACCCCTG
>CAIWVT010000160.1 GCA_903916135.1 uncultured bacterium | reverse complement strand
GCGTGGACCATTGGTAAGATCCTACATTTTATTTTGTTAGTTTAGAGGTGATTTTGAAGGAAATGTTACATAATATGAAAAATCTTAAGCGGTGTTTGCTTGATGTAAATGGCTTTAAGGTACATGATAAAACTTATGTTGTAGATTGTGATTTTATAGAAAGCTCAATAACAAATTTTGTATATGGAATTATTTTATAATTAATATTTCCCCACAAAGCTGGATCGATTCGGTTTACAACACTAATTTTGATGCTGTTTAAAGCGTTTTGCTGGATTCTTGGAAGAATACGAAGTTTGATGTTATTTTCAATATCAAGACACATTTTCAAGAAAACATTATTATGGGAGCTTGACCCTATGAAATGCCTAATATTCTTCATTTGTTTTTATTTGATCTTTTGATACAGTCACCAACTTTATTCTCAATATTTTTCATTTACCAATATTTTTTATTTGAAATTCAATAAGTGATTTAGTTTCTGGAGCTATTTCTTTATGTTTGACGTTTGTTTTGATGTTGTTCACGATTTCGAGTTTGATGTTAAACCAGATGTTGCCTAAGATGTTTGGTCTGATGTGCCAATTAACACATGGGCTGTTGGCGTTTAAAATAACACTTAAGGTTATGTTTTGTCTGGATCGGGGTTCAATGATATCTCTAATATTATTTTTAAGTAGCTTCATTTACCAATATTTTTATTTGAGACTCAATAAGCAATTTAACTTCTAAAATCGTTTCTGTGATTTTAATGTCGCGTTCAGTAACATTCCGAATGCCATTACGGATATTATCTCTTAGATTTCTCCTGAGGGCAGAGCATAACAATTTAGGCTTGATGGCGCCACAAATATTATATTTAATGCTGGAATAAATAGATGGGCCAACTTTCTTAATAATATTATCCTTAATATTTTTCAATTTCAAGTATTTTTATTTGAGATTCAATAAAAAGTTTTGTTATAGGAGATATTTTTATAGAATTGATGTTGGCCCCGATGTTAGCCCAGATGTTAGTCCAGATGATAGCTCCCATGTTAGTCCTGATGTTAGTCCTGATGTTGGCTTTTATGTTATCCCCATTAAACCAATTTTCATATATTACATCAAACCTAAAATTAATATTTTTCATATTTCAATATCTTTAATTTGAGAACCAATAACAACTTGATTTCTGGAGTTATTCCTGTGATATTAATATTTTTCGTAATTTGCTCTTTGATGTTCTCCTCAATATTACTTCCAATGCCATTATCAACAAAATTATTACAAACTTCAGGTAATGGACAAAAGAAGAATGGACCAAAGGCACATTCTCTGACGTTAAACCTGATATCGTTTTTGATACTATCCCCAGACTTGTTTCCGATATTTTTCATCTAATTCAATAAATTTGTTTTAACTGATACGATTTTCACAAAATAATGTTTCAAAATAAAATATAATTTTTATTTTGGTATTATCATTTTTTCTTTTATCTTTGTTTCAAATTTATTGGAATGTATATTTGTAAGATAGTGGCTGGCATAAAAGAAGATTTTGAGTTTTTGCGGGAATATGTCAGCAAATATCCAGTAAAACTTTGCCCATCTTATGATGGAAATGATGAAGATGTTCCCATATTTTATGTTGGATTGAGTTTTATTAAAAACAAATTTAAAAACCAAAACATACTTGATAAATCAATAAGCGAAAATATCGAGTGGGGATTCAGTAGACTTGAAAAAGAAGAAGGTTATAACGAGGCGGTTGAGAATTTTATAAATAAATCTGTTAAAAACTGGCTCCCAAAAAATTTCATTTTGTTTGATTCCATACTACAAAAAAAACCCCTTCAAGCATTTGTTTCAGAAAATATAAATCTTAAGGAACTATCTTATTTATACTTCAACAAAGGTGCTTTGTATATTAATAATTGTGAAAAGAATTATATAATAAATATAAAATCACTTAAAATTGATTGTGACGATTGCAAAAATGTTTTAACAAGCTTTTTAAACAGTGCAAAGAATTTATGCTTATCTTATAAAAATATTGCAAATTATGTTGACTTTGAAAATTTAAGATGTGTTTATACATTTGAAAATATCAGGTGGGTTAAATACGGGAAAGAAATTGACGAGTCTTATTTTAACATAATCCCTGGCTTTGATACAAAAAAGTATATTCCATTCATAATGAGTAAAGTTGCAAAATTTGAACTCTCGGATGAAGAGAAGAAGTCAATTAAAAGGTCTTGTGAAAGAGATAAAATAACCCAATGGCTATCTTTAATGAAAATTAATATATCAAAAGGGTTTAGCAAAAAAGGAGTTGATGTAGAAATTGTTGGAGATAATAGATTTATTAAAGTACCATATTCTAATAAAAGAGCATTGACAGGAAGAATAATGGCAACTGGCTCATATAATCCACAAACGCTTGACAAAAAAACAACAGACAGAGAGGAAATAATTTCGAGATTTAAAGGCGGGAAAATAGTCGTATTTGACTACATTTCTTTTGAAACAAGAATAGCTCTGTACTTTTCTGAGGATAAAGAATTTATAGAAAAGTTCAAAAACGAAGACCTTCATTTACATACAGCAAAGATTATTTTTGGTAATGCGGGAATTTTAAAAGAATCGAGAGAACTTGCAAAATCAATAAATCACAGAATTATATT
>CAIWVT010000159.1 GCA_903916135.1 uncultured bacterium | reverse complement strand
TATGCCAACACATCAAAATAATATTTACCCGACAGTACCTTTCCAACAGATGCTAAATTGTGTAAAAAGGTGATTGACCAATGCAATAAAATAGCCGATAAAGAAGGGATTAAGCAACGGCAACGTTATACGCGCGAAAGCAAACAATTAGTGCGTGACACATACAACGGCAAGCATCCTAAACGTGCCAAAAAGTCAAGAAAAGCCAAGAAGCGGTTGAAAACGATAGCCAATACCCAATTACGGGAACTGGAACGCAAAATGAGTGAAGAGCAGAAAATGCAGTATGCCAAAGACTTTAATCTCTACAATCGTGCTGTCAACCAACAAAAAAATGATAAAGACAAGACATACAGCCTTCACAAACCATTTACACGTTGTATAGCCAAGGGCAAACCACATAAGCAATACGAGTTTGGTAACAAGGTAGGGTTGATTACCACAGGCAAAAAAGGAAAAAAAATCATTACAGCCATCAAGGCATTTACAGAAAACGTCTTCGATGGACACACGATAGAACCACTGCTTGATCAAATGGATAATAATGAGTTAAAACTACCGGAAGAATTGATTTACGATCGTGGTGGTAAAGGAAAAAAAGAAATTAACGGAGTCAAAATCAGCACACCAAACAAACCAAAAGCCAACGATACTGAATACGACAAACAACAGAAACGCAAAAAATTCAGGGCACGGGCAGGTATAGAACCAATTATTGGGCATCTAAAAATGGATTTCCGAATGGCACAGAACTATCTCTTAGGTGAAAAAGGCATTCAAATAAATGCATTTATGGCTGCAACAGCATGGAATTTGAAGAAAATGATGCAAAAACTCAAAGAAGAATTTTTGTGCATCATTTTTAGGATACTTTTTCGGCAAAAATTTATTTTAACCGTAGCCTGAAAAATGACTTTATAAGGAGCGACTAAATAATTGTTCTACAATTGGGATAATCTAAAATGTTTTGGTGATTAAATTCATGTTTCCAATACAGTCCCCATGTTCAAATTCCCAAAAAAAACACTCACATTACTTTGTAAGTGTTTTTCTATTATGTGGGTGGTAACAGATTCGAACTGATGACCTCTTGCCTGTCAAGCAAGCGCTCTAAACCAACTGAGCTAACCACCCTGCACATTAACGAAGTGCAAAAATACTACTTTTTTGCTTACCTCCTACTGAAAATTTGGTTAAAGCTGTATTTTTCCATTATTCGTTTTTTCTAAAGTTCACTAAGCTCTTGCTTTGTAAATTTCCTTGCGAAATGGAGATATAAAATGTGCCCTGATTCATAACTATTAAATCAAAGATTCTGGTATAGGTTCCTTTTGATTTAGGCACTTTCTCCTTATAAAAAGTTCTATTATTTGCATCAATAAAGCAAATCGTGCTTGACTTCTCTGGGTCCAAACTAAAAGATACTTTTAGTGAGCCTTCTTCAGAGTCAGGATGAATTGTGTAATTTGTAACGCTGTGCTTTTCCGGTAAAAAAATATTCTCACAACTAATATTATATGCTGACTCTTTCTTGGGTAGTGGCGTTTCTATGTTTTCAACAGAAGTATCCAGCGGAATACTATGTTTTTGAGCATGATTCATAAACAATGAATCAAAATTTAAAGAATTCTTTTGATCGAAGAAATCAAAATCATTATCAAATATATGATCCGTATGCGAATTAAATTTCTGTATAAATTCGCTCAACTCACGGCTAAAAGTATCCGAGAAACCTTGGCTGAAATTGGTGTCAATCTCAAACTCGTTATTAAAGAACAGAAAACGCGAGTTGTCATTAGACATAGTATCATAAATAATGGCATTCCCATCATTTTGATAGGTTTTTTCATTCACTATCGTATCGCCATTTTCAATGGTAATAGACTTGATTTTGATGGTGGATTTGATTTGGGCATTAGCCGAAAATGCAGTTAAAAAGATAACTGCATAGAAAAGGGATTTTAAAGCAGATGTTTTCATAGCAACAATAATTTTAATCATTTTTCTTAACGAAGAGCACGAAAAGAAAATTGTATCAATAATGAAAAAAAATTAAGGCGTATTCAATGAAACGGGAATGACCTTTCCGTTCATGTATTTATAGGCTTGTAAAGCAAAATCTACAATAAATTTTGATATGTCAGCAGGTTGCATATCTGCTTTATAATTTGGGAAAGCCATTTCAAGCATTTCTGTTTGAACAGCACCCAAACATAAACAATTGATTTTGATATTCCGAGGTTTAAGTTCTTCTGCCAAACATTCTGATAAACATGCTAAAGCCGCTTTACTGGCACTGTATGCAGATAAACCAGAGAATTTTGAACTCCCCTGAAAACCACCCATACTACTTATGTTTACAATGTGAGCCGATTCAGCAAAATAAGGCAGTAAGGTTTGAATTAGTTTGAAAGGTGCAATAAAATTTACATTCATTGTACGTTCCAAATCCGTTTGCTCAAAATCTCCAAATGCTTTGTTGATTAATAAGCCTGCATTGTTTATCAAAATATCAATCTTATTATTGATGTGATTCGCAACTTCATCAAATGAGTTGCTTTCAAGGTCAAAAGATAGCGGAAACAAATTCGGGAAGCGGACTTGTAATGTTTTTAAAGCATCAATATTTCGTGAAATGGCATAAATAGTATTGTCAGGATTTTGGAGGAAGCATTTGCAGACCTCCAATCCGATACCTCTTCCGGCACCCGTAACAATAATATTCATAGAATTAGATGTCTATGCGAGCATATTTTGCATTCTTTTCAATAAATTCTCTGCGTGGAGGAACTTCATCACCCATCAACATGGAAAAAATACGATCTGCTTCGGTGCCATTATCAATGATAATTTGTCGCAACGTTCTAAACTCAGGATTCATGGTGGTATCCCACAATTGTTCCGAATTCATTTCTCCCAAACCTTTATATCGTTGAATGTGGATGCTTGACTCTTTACCTGTTTTTGAAAATTCCGCTACAATGGCTTCGCGTTCTTCCTCTGTCCAGCAATAATGTTGAACATTTCCTTTTTTAATCAAATAGAGAGGTGGTGTGGCTACATAAACATGTCCACGCTCAATGAGTTCTTTCATATATCTGAAAAAGAACGTAAGAATTAATGTAGCAATATGGCTTCCATCCACATCAGCATCAGTCATAATGATGATTTTGTGATAGCGAAGTTTCTCAATATTAAGTTCTTTGGAGTCTTCATTCGTTCCAATGGAAACACCTAAAGCCGTGAACATATTTTTTATTTCCTCAGATTCAAAGATTCTGTAAGGCATAGCTTTTTCTACGTTGAGAATCTTACCTCTTAAGGGAAGAATGGCTTGAAATTTCCTATCACGACCTTGTTTTGCCGTTCCACCTGCAGAATCACCTTCCACGAGGTATATTTCGCAAAGAGAGGCATCTTTTTCGCTGCAATCTGCCAGTTTCCCAGGCAAGCCTGAACCTGTTAATATGTTTTTTCTTTGAACTAATTCGCGAGCTTTACGCGCCGCATGACGAGCCGTTGCCGCTAAAATCACTTTGTTGACTATGATGCGTGCTTCTTTCGGATTTTCTTCCAAATAGTAATTCAATAATTCACTCACAATTTGGTCAACTGCTCCCATCACTTCATTGTTTCCAAGTTTGGTTTTGGTTTGACCTTCAAACTGCGGTTCCATAACTTTCACTGAAATAATTGCCGTCAATCCTTCACGGAAGTCATCACCACTGATATCGAATTTTAGCTTTGATAACATCCCTGATTTATCGGCATAGGATTTCAATGTACGTGTAAGTGCTCTTCTGAATCCTGCCAAATGCGTTCCACCTTCATGTGTGTTGATATTGTTGACATAAGAGTGAATATTTTCAGAATAGGAAGAGTTATATTGCATCGCAATTTCAATAGGGATATCATTTTTCTGACCTTCAATGCAAATGGGTACAGGCATCAACCTGTCACGAGTTGAATCAAGATATTCGATAAAATCTTTTAAACCATTTTCAGAATAAAATTCTTCGCAAATTGACTCTCCATTTTCATCTTTTTCGCGCAAGTCAGTAAGAGTTAGCCGAACTTTCTTATTTAAGAATGCTAATTCGCGTAAGCGAGAAGCTAAAATATCGTAACTATATTCCGAAACAAAGAAGATGGACTTATCTGGCATAAAAGTAATCGTGGTTCCGGTTTTATCAGATTCCCCAATAACTTTTACAGGATACAAAGGGTCGCCAAATTCAAATTCCTGTTCAAATATTTTACCTTCGCGATACACGTTCACTTTGAGATGCGATGATAAAGCATTTACAACTGAAACGCCAACACCATGCAACCCACCGGATACTTTATAGGAATTTTTATCAAATTTGCCACCGGCATGCAACACAGTCATAACTACTTCCAAAGCTGAACGACCTTCTTGTTCGTGCATCCCTGTGGGAATTCCACGACCATTGTCGGTTACGGTTATGGAATTATCAGGATTAATTGAAACCGTAATGGTGTCGCAATAACCCCCCAAAGCCTCATCAATAGAATTGTCCACAACTTCATAAACCAGATGGTGCAAACCTCTCGTGCCAGTATCACCAATATACATAGAAGGTCTTTTACGAACTGCTTCCAATCCTTCCAATACTTTTATACTATCTGCATCGTAGGTTCCGTTGTCCACTGCACCGTTTGATGCTACTTCATTTTCATTATCACTCATAATCAATCTTTTATTTTTTTTTGAACACCTACAAAAGTACACTTTTTTTTTGAAATAGAAGCAATTTTTTCCAATGATACTTAATATAAGTTATGAACAGGCTTCTGTGTATTTTCTTTTGTTAAGATAAATCATTGTGAATACAATAAAAGCGAACTTTGCATTCTCAAAATCTTTGACATTGAAAAAAGAATATTTTTTATACGCCCTGCCTTTGGTGGTTTTGTTAATCAACCGCATACCTTATGTGGGGAAATATCTGAGAGTGGTCAACACCTTGATTCACGAAAGCGGGCATGCTTTTTTTGCATTATTGACGAGCGGAGAGGTTTATGAAGTGGAGCTTTTTAGCAACCGTTCGGGAACTGCCACTACAAAAACTAACAGCAAATGGAGTCGGTTCTTGGTAGCAATAGGTGGATATCCTTTTGGTTCGGCTTTTGCTTTTTTGATGTTTTATCTGATCTCCATAAATCAATATCAAATCG
>CAIWVT010000158.1 GCA_903916135.1 uncultured bacterium | reverse complement strand
GCCATAGCACTATTTCTACCAGCCATAGCACTATTTCTACCAGCCATAGCACTATTTCTGGAAAATATAGTGGTATTTCTGGGAAATATAGCACTATTTCTACCAATAATAGTGGTATTTTTAGCTAATATGAAAATGTTCAAATTTTTTATCTCGTTATAATTATTTGTTTTATAACTATTTAGATATATGTTTTTCATAATACAGCAAGAAAAATAAAATATTTCATTTAAAAATGAAATATTTTTTTTATTTTTGCAGAAATTTTAAACATAATTATTAATCAAAAAAAAAAAGGAGGATCACATGATAGGTTATTTGTTAAAATTAAGAGAGAGGTTAGTAGCTTTAAAAGCTGGCGTAAGCGGTCATACCACTAAATGGACTGGACAAGCAGAAACCCCCACAACCATACAAGATAGCATTGATGCTCTCGACGATATGGATGGCGAAATTGCAGATTTGGAATCCAAAATTGCTGTGAAAAGAAAAGATAGCAGAATTTTAGAAGCAGCAACAAATGTAATTGTTGGCACTATTGAGAGCAAAGCATACGCATTTCACAAAACTGAACCCGCCGAATTGGTTAGTTATGGTCTCAAACCTCCAAAACCAAGCGAAAAGAAACCAATACCTTCGGCTGATTTGGTTCCTAATATTAAAGATGACCATGATGGCATTGGATTCATCATATCAACCAATATAGACCCCGATGCCGACGGGTATGATTGGGAACGCGGTGTGGCTACCGACCCTGCCGACATGAACACTTTGCCGACGATGGCGTTCTATAAACATACTACAAAGACAACTTTTGTGGATGAATATATTACGAAAGGAAAACGTTACTTTTACAGAGTTCGGGCTAACAACGCTTCAGGCGATGGACCTTGGAGCCCGCCTCAGAGCAAAATTCAATAAAATGAATTAAGGGGGATTTATAGCATGCCCTACTGATACGCGAATAAGCACTGATTAATAATCGGTGATTATTCGCGTATTTTTTTTGCATTAAGCATTATACAAATCGCGAAACAATCATTTTATGTAAAAAAATTATTTTTATCATAATTAATTAGTACTTTTGACGTTTAAAACCTGATGTTATTTCTATGAAACATATTTCCCATAAAAAATCACTTGATACATTATATATATAGAACAAAATGAAAATCCCCCAGTTGTCATATCTGCGTATATCAAAAAGAAACCTGTGGAAATCATTGGCAATTCTACTAATTGGATTGGTGCTGACTACGATAGCTACCGAGATTTCTGTTTACGAAGCCAAGTCGGATATCAATAAAGAATTTGCGTTGCAATGTAATGAAATAAAATCTGTTGTTTACGTTCGGCTTCATGCTCATGCAGTGTTTCTGCGCAGTGGTGCTGCTCTTTTCGAAGCATCCGATAGCGTAACGCGCCATGAATTCTCGATTTTTTATAAACATTCAAAAATAGATAAGAATTTGCCGGGCATACAAGGCATAGCCTATTCGAAGCTCATTGCGCAAAGCGAATTGCAACACCACATTGAAAGCATCCGTTCGGAAGGTTTTCCCGATTATACTGTTTTGCCGCAGGGCGAAAGAGCACTTTATGCACCTATCATCTATATCGAACCCTTTTCGAATCGCAATCTGCGTGCCTTTGGCTATGATGGTTTGTCGGAACCTGTGAGACGCAAAGCGATGGAGCTGTCGTGCGATTCTAATTTAGCAGTGCTTTCGGGCAAAGTTAGGCTGGTGCAAGAAACCAATGAAGACGTGCAAGCCGGCACGCTGATGTATGTGCCCGTTTATCGCCAAGGGATGCCCATCACCACTTTGGAGCAACGCCGCGCCGCCATCAAAGGATGGGTCTATAGCCCCTACCGTATGACCAATTTGATGCGAGGCATTCTAGGAGTTCGGGATTCAATCAGCCATCAAAGAATCCGTTTGCAGGTCTATGATAATGACACACTGAGTAACAAAGGGCTTTTATACGACAGCCAAAAAAATGATACCCTTGCCCACAAAGTTCGGTTTTCGTGCGAGATGGCATTGCCCATAAATTTCAATGGAAAGCACTGGCAATTGAAGTTTACCCAATCGAACCCTCAAAATTTATTTCTCGATGGCGAACCGCTTACTATGATGCTTGGCGGTTTTGTGATGAGTTTGTTATTGTTTTTCTTATCATTCTCCCTGTTCAACACCCGCCATCGTGCTCAATGGATAGCGGATAAACTGACCAAGGAGCTTACAGAAAGTGAAGCAAAATTCAGATTTATCACTGAAAGCATGAAGGATGTGGTGTACATTTTAGACACCCACACCCTGTTGTATGTCTATATGAGTCCTTCCGTTGAACATGTTCGGGGCTACACAGCCGAAGAGGTTATGGCAGAACCATCGCGCGCTTCAGTAACTAAAGACAAGAGTGTTTCTTTAAAAAATATGATTGACCAACGAGTGCAAGAATATTGGGAAGACAACAAGAATGGTTTGCCGCCTCGTTATTATACCACTGAATTGGAACAGCCCTGCAAAGATGGCTCAACGATATGGATGGAACAAATTGCCCACTACTATTATAACGAAAAAACCACTCATGTTGAAATTCATGCCGTTTCGCGCGACATCACCCAACGCAAACAGGCAGAAGAAGAACTAAAAGAAAAAGAAGCCTCCTTGCGCTTTGCTCAAAAAATAGCTAAGATGGGCAGTTGGGAGCTTGAATTGCAAACTAAAAATGTTAAGTGGTCGGAAAATTCTTTTGATTTTTTTGGATTCGACCCCTTGGAAGTGGAACCAAGCTTGGAATTGTTTAAAAGCACCATATTCCCCGAAGACTTAGCCTACTTTAATGAAATGTTTACCAAAATTGTTACGGGTAAAACGCCCGTTAGTTTCGAATTGCGCGTGATAGTAAAAGATAATGCTATAAGATGGATTCAAAACGAGGTAGTGCCTATCATAAAAAATAACGTTCTTATTAAAATAACCGGAGCATTCATTGATATCACCGAGCGCAAACAGTGGGAAGATGCCTTGCGCGAAAGCGAAGAGAAGTTCAAATATATGTTTGAGAACTCTGTGAATGGAAATTCAATCACCCAACTAACAGGCGAAATCACCTTCAACAAATCTGCCTCCGAAGTCCTCGGATATTCAACAGAAGAACTCAAAAACCTTAGGTGGGAAGACATCATGCATCCTGATGATTTGGAAATCTTCAACAATGAAAGAGTCTTACTGCTTTCGGGCGAAAAAGAATGGATTCGATTTGAAAAGAGATTTGCCAATAAAAGTGGTTCCATTCAGTGGGCAGATATGAGCAGCATGTTGCGCAAAGATGAAAACGGCAAACCGCTTTATTTCATGTCGTCTTTCATCAACATCACCAAACGCAAACAAGCAGAAGAAAAAATCTCTATGCTTGCTCATGCCATACGAAGCATCTCAGAATGTGTAAGCATCACGGATGTGGAAGATAATATCCTCTTTGTCAACAGAGCTCTTCTGCAAACATATAACTATGAGGAAAGCGAACTTATTGGAAAACATATCAGTATCATTCGTTCATCGAATAATCCTATAGACATTGTACATCAGATATTGCCATCCACGCTGAAGGGAGGCTGGAATGGCGAACTTCTGAACAAAAAGAAGGATGGAACTGAATTTCTGGTTTCCGTTTCCACCTCTGTAATTCATAATGATATAGGCAATCCCATTGCACTCATTGGTATCGCACATGATATTACCGAAGACAAGCAAGCCCAAGCAGAACTTCTTGCCGTCAGCCAGCGGCTGTCAAGCATCATGGAAAGCACCGGCGACATCATAGCCATGTCGGACCCCGATTATCATTATATACTCTTCAACACTGCCTTCCATCAAGAAAGTAAACGGATTTTTGGCAAAGATATTCAAGCGGGCGACTCTATGCACGATATACTGTCGCACCTGCCCAACGACCTTGAAGATGCACTTAAACATTGGAAACGTGCCTTAGATGGCGAAGATTTCATCGTAGTACAACAATTTGGCGACACACATCTTGAACGTCATTGGTATGAGCTTCACTTTAGTCCTGTCCGCAATGCTGATGGAAAAGTGATAGGTGCGGTCCACATCGTTCGTAATATCACCGAGCGCAAACAGACCGAAGAAGACATGCTCGAAAAAAACGAAGAACTCTCCAACTACCTGCGAATTATTGCCCACGATTTGCGCTCGCCATTGGTGGGCTTGCAAGGCTACGCTATGCGCTATGGCAAACAAACAGAGACGCTAAAAACCATTTTAGCCAACTGTCAACTCGATGCAGCCGACAAAGAACAAATTGATAAAATCACCTTCGAAGATATGCCAAAATCCTTAAACGCTATATTGATTAGTGTGGATAAAATGGATGTTCTCATAAATGGCTTATCGAAAATATCCAACACCGGAAGAGCAACCCTCATCATCAAGCTGATTAACATGAATCATCTCTTCAATGCTATTGTTTCCACCCACAACTTCCAAATAGATGAACATGCTGCTCAGATCAACATCGCCGAACTGCCCGATTGCTATGGCGACGAAAACCAACTGAACCAACTATTTTCAAACCTCATGGGCAATGCACTCAAATATCATGACGCATCCAGACCATTAGTCATTACTGTAGAAGGAAAAATTAACCGCAACAAAGTTGTCTATAGCATCACCGACACCGGCATAGGCATCTCGCCACGCAATCTGGAGAAGATATGGAATGTGTTCTTTAGAGTAAATCCCACATCGCCCATCGCCGGCGAAGGCATCGGACTGAGCTTCGTGAAACGCATTGCCGACAAACATAAAGGCAGAATCTGGGCAGAATCAACCGAAGGCAAAGGAAGCACCTTCTTTGTGGAATTGCAACAGCATGAGTTTTCGGAATAGCGAGTGATTGGGGATTTGGTGTTACACAAAAAAGAAGAAACCTTGAATCCCCACAAAGAAAAGAAATACCACGAAGGCACTAAGACACGAAGACACTAAGACACTAAGACACGAAGGCACGAAGACTCAAAGACTCACAAAGTTTTTGAATTTGTTTATTCAGTATGACAATGCTTTGTGGGACTTTGTGTCTTTGTGTCTTTGTGGTAATTTTTTTTCTTTGTGGTATTTTTTCACTTCGTGGTATTTTTTCACTTCGTGGTATTTTTTCACTTCGTGGTATTTCTTTTCTTTGTGGTACTTTGTGTCTTTGTGTCTTCGTGGCATTTTTTTTCTTTGTAGTTTTCGGATGGATGTGGCTTCCTTTGAATTTCTAGTGAGCCTAATGAGTCCATTGTGAGAAAAAAAACCTATCATTTAATTGGCTTCTGGGGAAAATTTTTCGCCCTTTTCCTTTTTAATTCAAATATCTTTTTTACTTTTGCAGCTTAATGGCAAACTCTCTATAAGATTAGTAGTCTAATAGTAAAAAACACAATCAAAAAGCAATACAAAATGGGAAAACTATATGAAACCTTGATGCTGGATGTCCGATTTCAGGAAGGCTTAAACGCCTGCATCAACTGCGGCACCTGCACCGCAATATGTGCTGCCGCCGAATTCTACAACTACGAACCCCGCTCCATTGTTGACACCGTGCAAACCAAAGATGATGAAAAAATCATCGCCCTGCTGAAAAGCGAAACAATATGGTATTGCGGAGAATGTATGTCGTGCAAAACCCGTTGTCCACGTGGCAATGCCCCCGGACTAATCATCATGGCGTTGCGCTCCTTATCGCAAGACATGGGCTACTTTGTCGAAAGCGAAAAAGGGCGTCAACAATTAGCACTCAAACGCACCATTGGAGCTTGGATACTGAGCACCGGATATTGTGTCTATTTGGAAGGCGTGGGCACCGATCTGCACCCCGAACAAGGACCCATCTGGGATTGGAAACAAAAAAACTGGAGCAAAGTTTTCGAACGCCTTGGCGCAAACTATCGCGGCAACGGACCCGGCATCTTGCGCAAAATACCCGAAGAAACCCTCGACGAACTGCGCGAAATATTCCGCATCACAGGTGGCTCGCAACGCTTCCAGCAGATAGAAGATTGCTCCAAAAAGAAAGCGCAAGAAATGAACCTAAATCTTGACGATGGCATTGCAAACGAATATTTTCAACACATTTATAAATATAACTCCCAAACACACTATCGCGATGAAGATTGAAGGTAAACAGGCACTCTGGAAAGATTATCAGAAAGAAATTGCCGACGACAACTATTTTTATGTACGCTCTTGCATCCGCCAGTCGTTTTTCCCGGGTTCCGAAACTGCATTTCTGAATATCATGCGCCAGGATTTAGGCAAAGATGTTTACGAACATCCCTGCCACACCACCTGCACCGGCATCGGCTACCACAGCGACATCGTTCCCTTAGAAACCACCATGACTGTTGTAGCACGTCAATTTGCCCTCATGACCGAAGCGGGATACAAAAACTATGTACCCTCCTGTGTAACCTCTTTCGGATTATATACCGAAATACTCGATATCTGGCACCACTTCCCCGAAACACTTGCCAAAACACGCGAAAACCTTAAAAAAGCAACGGGGCGCGAATTCCAAATCCCCGAAAACCTTGCTCATGCCAGCGACATCATCTATAAATTCCGAAAAGAAATTGCAGCAAAAGCCAAATATAAACTAATAAACAAATCCACCAATCAGCCCATCAAGGTGGTCGAACACATTGGTTGCCACTATTCAAAAATGTTCCCTTCCAAAGGTGTGGGCGGTGCCGAATATCCGTATGTGTTGGTTGGCATGATTGAAGAATGGGGCGGCGAAGTCATTGACTATCCCGAACGCCGACATTGCTGCGGTTTCGGATTCCGACAATATCTCGTGCAGGCTAACCGGGGATATTCCATTGCCTGTTCGCACAAAAAGTTCGAATCAATGCAGCCGTTCAAACCCGATTTAATACTTACTAATTGCCCGGGTTGCCCAATGTTTTTAGACAAATGGCAATATGCCATTGCCGAAATGGAAGGCAAAACCTATGGTGAAAACGGGCAAGGCATCCCTGTGTTCACTTACGAGGAACTCGCAGGATTAGTACTGGGTTATAACCCGTGGGACTTAGGGGTGCAATTGCATCAGGTTTCATGCGAACCCCTCCTCGACAAAATTGGCATCCCGTATGATGCTGACAAAAAATACGAAGGCATCAATGGGCAAAAACTTGGCATACCTGAAATGCCTTTGACATTAAAATGCTGCTAAATAATAAATAGATAATAACAAAAAAGAAGATGGCAAAAAAAGTTGTAGTAATTGGAGGAGGCATTGCAGGCATGGAGTCCTCTGCTTATCTTGCCGAAATGGGCTACGATGTAACTTTACTCGAAAAAGAAAATAGCCTTGGCGGACATCTGCGCAATTGGGAACGCCTGTTCCCCACCATGCGATTAGGTCAGGAAGTGCTTGACTTTCTAAAACTTGGTATAGAAACCAAAGTGAATGTGATTCGCAATGCAAATATCCTAAAAATTAACCGAATTGACAAACGTTTTCAGATTGAATTAGAAAGAGGCGCAAGTTTCAATGCCGATGCGCTACTAATAACCACCGGATACGACCTATTTGATGCCACCAAAAAAGAAGAATATGGTTATGGAATCTACGACAATGTAATTACATCTGCCGAACTTGAAAAAATGTTTATGGAAGGCAAAAGCATCCTCACTCCTACCGGAAAAATACCAAAGAAAATCGGTTTGATTCATTGTGTTGGTTCACGCGACGAAAAAGTTGGTCATGTTTATTGCTCAAAAGTTTGCTGCGTAACTGCTGTAAAACAAGCCATCGAACTAAAAGAAAAACTGTCCGCAGTTGAGATATATTGTTTTTATATGGATATGCGTATGTACGGCATGCACTTCGAATCACTCTATAAAGAAGCGCAGGAAAAACACGCCATCAATTTCATTCGCGGACGACTGTCGGAAGCCTGCGAAAATCAAGACCAATCAATTTTAATAAAAGTTGAAGATACCTTAGCTGGCAGACCCTTAAAACTTTCGGTTGATTTATTGGTTTTGATGGTTGGATTTATCCCATCCAAAGGCACAAAAGAAATTGGTAAATTGATGGAATTGGAATTTGGCACAAATGGATTTTATAAAACGAAAGACCAGCACACGCTCACCAATGTTTCTAACATTCCGGGAGTGTTTTTTGCCGGTTCGTGCACAGGTCCAAAAACTATTACCAACACGGTTACAGATGCCCGTGCTGCTGTAACAACTGTTGCAAGCTATCTGGAAGGCTATAATTTGGAAATAAGAACAAAAGCTTTTTTTCAATAACAATTCCATCATGATTGATTTTGGTTATAAAATACAAGCCGACCGACAAATAAATCTGGATACCACCGATAAAGATTTAGCAAATTTTGTCAGAAAACACGAAAACAGTTTCAATATTTGTATTGGATGCGGAACATGCACAGCAAGCTGTAGTGCCGGAAATTTCACCAACTTCAATTTCCGCAAACTACAATTGTTTATTTGCAGAGGTGAAATTGCAGATGTCAAAACAGAGATTGCGAAATGTATGCTGTGCGGGAAGTGTCAATTGGCATGTCCGCGTGGAGTGAACACCCGAAATGTGATAATGACCATCAGAAAAGGTTTGGAGGAGCAATTATGAATTTCGATTGGTTTGTGTTGCCTTTCAGCATTGGATTATTCTTACTTTTTATACTTGTAATATTCAAAATCTCTTTTTGGATACGTCAATTGCCTTTGAACGACAGATTACTTTTGAACAAAGGTATCTTTAGTCTTAAAATTCTAAGAGTAATCAAGGAAGTTATTTTAGAAAGTCTATTACATCTCCGTATTTTCAAAATCAATCCATTACTTGGTTTTATGCACATGAGTTTTGCTTTTGGCTGGTTCATGCTTATCGCCATTGGAAATTTAGAATCTCGTATGTATGCAGGCACCGAGCTAAATTTACCCTACTATCCTATTTTCTTTAAATTCTTTATCCACAAACCTCTTGAAATTCCTTTTGCCGAAGGCTTTACTTTCATCATGGACTTTTTTCTCTTGCTGGTTCTTTCAGGCGTATTAATAGCTTTTTCTAAACGAATTTATTCTAAAATCGTTGGTTTAAAACGAACCACCAAACTCAAAGCATTTGATATTTTTGCCATGCTTTCCTTGTGGCTTATCTTTCCGCTACGTTTATTTGCCGAAAGTTCTGCTGCCGGAATGTATCATACTGGCGGATTTATGACCCAGCCTATTGGGAATGCTTTCGCAGGTTTTTTGCCTTTAGATACTCTTTCATACATCTTTTGGTGGGCATATTCAATATCGTTAGGTGTGTTTTTTGTTTGTTTGCCCTACTCCAGATATATGCACATACCAACAGAAATTATATTGATTGCTTTTAGGCATTTCGGCATTCATCGGTCAAAAGAGTACGACATTTTTAAAGATGTCGAAGTATTTTCATGTTCCAGATGTGGAATTTGTATAGATAAATGCCAGTTAAATACCATGGCACAAGTAACAAATATACAATCGGCATATTTTATCAAATCCATTCGGAAAAAGAATCAACAGGAGGAAATTGTTCAGAATTGTTTGATTTGCGGACGTTGTCAGGAATTCTGTCCCGTTGGTATTAAAACCGATGACCTCCGCTTATCTCAACGTATGATATTTGAAAATAAAGAAAATGCCAATTTCAATTATTTACCACCTCAAACACCCATTAAAACCGAAGTATTATATTTTGCCGGATGCATGACACATCTAACTCCATCTATTAAACTTTCAATGGTCAATATTCTGAAAAACTCTAAAATTCCTTTTAAATTTATGGATGAAGAAGAATCTATCTGTTGTGGCAGACCACTAATGTTGTCTGGAAACACAAAAGATGCTCAAAAGCTCATGCAAGCTAATATAGAAATCATTTGCTCGTCGCAGGCTCATACCTTGGTAACCTCCTGCCCTATATGTCTGCGTATTTTTAAAGAAGAATACAACCTAAATATTAATGTTCTGCACCATTCTCAGTTTATCGAAAACCTAATTACAGAAGGAAAAATACGTGTCCAAACCTCAACGAAAACCATCAGCTACCACGACCCTTGCGACCTTGGCAGAGGCTTAGGTATCTATGATGAACCCCGTTCAATATTAGCCCATACCGGGACTCTTTTAAAAAACAACTTCGAAAAGAATAATAGTTTGTGTTGCGGTGGTTCCATTGCTAACAACCAAAATTACAACCTAAATAAAGATAAAATTTCAAAACAAGTTATAGAGCATCTGAGTTCAAAGAATCCAGATATAATTGCTACTGCCTGTCCGTTGTGCAAAAAAACCTTCGTAAAATATTCTGATATCCGCGTAGCAGATATTGCTGAAATTGTAAATGAACAAATGATACTATTACATAGCTCATAAGGGCTTTCTTTGGATGACAATAATTCTCAAAGTCAAAATCATTTGTGAATGTCAATAAATCATACTACCGTTCTTAGCTCCTGTGTCATTCCCACCCTTTTCTATGCTTGGATAAGTTTCTCAATATCGAGTTTTTTCATTTGCATTAATGCATACATTACTCTTGGAGCTTTTTCAGGATCATTCATAAGTTTGCCCAAGATACTTGGAACAATTTGCCAGAATACTCCATACTTGTCTTTGAGCCAACCGCATTTGCTTTCGTGTCCACCTTCGGTTAGTTTGTTCCAATAGTAATCAATTTCGTCTTGTGTTTCGCAGTTTATCACAAATGAAACTGCTTCATTAAATTTAAAATCAGGTCCTCCGTTGAATCCCATAAACCTGTTTCCATTTAATTCGAACACCGCTACCATTGGGTTAGTGGAAATTATCGTGGAGTTCGGAAACACGGAACAATAAAAGTCGGAAACAGTATGTGCATTCCCATCAAACCATAAGCAAGGATAAATTGTATTTGTCATTTTGTTATCGTTTTTGTTTCTTCTTTATATTAATTATGCTCTCTATATATTTTCTTGCCTAATTTCCCTTTATCACCTAATAATCTTCCTTTTATTAGCCATGAAATGCCGAATGAAAACAAAGCTAAGGTTTCAAATAACAGTGTAGCATAAACGAAATTGCTTACAAAAGCAAATATTGGTATCAATAAAATGAATAATAGAATTAAAATACCACATGTTATATAAATATAGTTTTCATTTATAATGCTGATGGGAATATCCTTATTTTCCTTTTGTCCGATTGTAAAAACACTAATCGAAATTACAGCTATAATTATAAAGAATGTAGCTGCAAATCCATAATGCAAAATACCTAAAAGACTGTTACAAGAAGGTATCAATGAGTAAATTTTGTCAGTACATTCGTTTGGAGATGTTGGAAACAAAGCAATACCAAATGCCATGTATCCGGCAATGTTGGTTAATAGACAATCGTTTTTCCAAAAGTTTTTACTTTTAGTTCCTTGGTATCGTATCAGGAATAATCCCACTGCACATAAAACACCCGTAAACAATTCTCTTAAATTTGTGTAATAATAATTACTTATTGAAGGTTGCACTTTAGTGTCAAAGAATGTTATCCATGATAGGACCACCAGCACTATTGGAAGACTAATTCCGAGTATTCCGATGGCTTTTCGAATTCTTCTAAATGTTTTCACATCAACTTCTGATGTGCTGCTTTTTGCTGTTGTATTCATAGGTTTATTTTTTGGTTTTATTACTATTTATTGATGATACAGATTCAGTGATTCATATTTGTATGGCTCCTTAGTTAATTTATTTTATTTTCACTTTCTCCCCAAGGAACTTAGGTTTCACTCCGAATATCAAATCCAAAAACATTTTGTCACGGGCAAATATCTCTCTCACTTGAGTCTTAAATCCTTTGTATGAATCAACCTCTTTGGCATTGTATCCAAAAGCATTTATTCCGTATTTCCTCGCCAAATATACAGCTCTTTCATTGTGAAACTTTTGTGAAATGACAATGAACGAATCTTGTCCAAATATTTCTTTAGCTCTTACCACCGCATCCAAGGTTCTAAACCCCGCATAATCTAAATAAATCGCACTATCAGGAACACCATTTTTAATCAATTCCTTCTTCATATCCATGGGCTCATTATAATACTTCGAGCCATTGTCGCCACTAATAATCACACACTTTATTTTCCCTTTATTCAACAGACTTACCGCTGCATCTATACGATTGAAAAAGTATTCGTTGTTGTTTCCATTCTTCACATGCTTACTTGTTCCAAGCAATAAACCTACTTTAACGGCAACCACTTTGTCTATGTCGTCAGTGATGTATTGTTTAGCAGTTTTTGTAACCGTGGAGTTCGCACAAATTGTTAAAATCATAACAAGAATTATGGAGATGAAAAAGACTTTTCTATATCGCCATATTCTTTTTATAATACTACTTACGATGTTTCTAATGCGTTTCATTTCCTTATAAAAGCTTCGCTTATTTTCCTACAAATTTAATTCAATATTCTTTATAAAAAACAAACTAATTTAACAACTATTTCAAAATGAACTCCTCGAAGCTACTGAAACATAAAAATCGCACCTTTGTACTCAATACTTGCGTCCTCTACCGTACCAATGAAATATTCCCCTTCTTTTTAATTTCCGTGCCGTCGTTCATTGTGGCTTTTAGAATATATGCATACACCTCTATCGGGCAATCCTGCCCTCTGAACGTTCCATCCCATCCGTTTGCTTTTTCAGTGGTTTCGAAAACCTTTTCGCCCCAGCGGTCGTAAATCAAAAAAGATAAACTCTTTATACCTTCGCCGTGCACGTATATGGCATCATTTTGACCGTCGCTATTTGGTGAAAAAATATTAGGAACATAGATGACCGGTGTGGAACAATCAATCAATAGTGGTTCAAACGTTACGGAGCGTATCGCCACACAATTATTCGAATCGGAAACCGTAACCGTATAAGTGTCTGCTGACAAATTTGTCAACACCTCAATAGTATCGCCCGTACTCCAATGATAATCGTATGGAGTTGTTCCGTCTTGAACGGATAAAGTGATTCGACCATTATTTTTATCAGGACATGCGGGGTTCACCGTATCAACACCAATGTTAGGCATGGACAACACTTTAATCGAAATCGT
>CAIWVT010000157.1 GCA_903916135.1 uncultured bacterium | reverse complement strand
GGTGTTACAAAAAAACTATGTAAAATGGATGTTCTGAATATTAACGGAAAACGCGCCGTAAGGATCAAGGGCAAGAAGCTGAATCCGGAGACAATGAAATCTTACCTGATAGATTGCGATGGTGTCGCGAGGTGGTTTCCAATGGACTCAGTCCGGTTCAATAATGATGGAACGGTTGATATTCAGCTGTGGGTCTATCTAATGAAAACAAGATTTCCAAAAGGCTAATGAACAAATAAGGCTATGCGACATCTGGCGGTGTGTCGTGTTGCAGATAACTTTCAAACCGCTAATTAGCCAGTGCGCATAGGCGCATGTTATAGGCTGGCGATTCTTTCTTTAAATTCTTTTTAAAACAATATTATAAACAATCAAAATTTAAAACAAAATGGCAAATTCAACAAATGACGTTTTAATTAACGGTTTTAGCAACGTAACAAAAGAAGGCGTAATTCTTCATTTAAACAAGAAAACATCATTGAAAACAGCAAATGTAAAATCAAACGAATTTTTTGTGTCGTGGGATAAAATAGGAAATCTTTTATTTGATAATTATTGCGATTCATACGACTTGGAATACCTAAGAGAGTTGCGAGGCGAAAAATAAACTTCATGGGTGAGCGAAAGTTCGTTTTTCATTCGCTTGCCTATAACGTTGGGCGGTATGAGCAGTTTTTGCTTTACTAACTTTAAATTGAAACACAAATAAATGAATTACAGAAAAATTGTACCAAGTGGTACGGCAAAAATTGCTTATGACCGCTTGTTAGCAACAGTAGCTTTAGATGGTTATTACAAAATAGATTACTATACAGGTGAAATAACTGTGTGTGGGGTTTATTTGCCAAATGGGCTATGTGTTTGCAGTAAGTTTAATCAAACAATGAATGAGTATGAGCAATTTGATTTAGAGTGGGATAGTTTTTCTGAATATTCACAACGAATGATATTGCTCGAAGTTGGCGACCGCTATTGTTGCTAATGACCAGGCGGCAGCCACAGGCCGCAGAAAAGAATTAACCCGTGGCGGCTTGTGGTTGCCGACACATTATCGGAAGTTGAAATTTAAAATCATGAAAATCGGTGATAGAATAATTCATAACAAACGTATCGTTGTGAATACAGATAGGGAGTTTCTCGCTATTTACAAGAACCATGAGATAGTGGTAAAATTTTACAGAAAAATACCTTATGAACTTCCTGAGTGGGATATTGATGTTCGGTCATTAAGTGGGGGTATTGCTGCTGCTACATACTGCCAGAGAGCAAACATACATGATGCAATTATCTTCGCTCTTGATGGGGCTTTACTTTAAAATCTTAAAAGATGGAATATTCGTTAAATAACAGAAAAGTATTAGGTGCTATCGTTTGGCATCGTGGAAGATTAAGAAAAATTACCAAAACGGAACTTGATTTTAAAGGCCGGATCACCATTGAGTATTTTTACAGAGTGAAGCCATCAAGCGTTCGACTGGCCAGAAAAAATGATCCGGTAAAATTTAGAATAAAATCACTATTACCACAGAGGGATCAATTGAAATGCGATATGATAATAAAATATATATCGAAGAATGGAATTATTGGAACCGATAAAGATGCTCATTCAAATGACGGGACGGATTATTCTCGTTTCATTTGGAGAACACCTTAATTGCCGATAATGAGTTGATAACCGCAATGCGGTTATTGGTTTTTAAAAAAATATACCATGGACAGGATTAAAATGTACCGCAAAATGCATGCCCTGCTTAATGAGGTGGGCATCATGGAGTCGAAGTCTTCGCTCTTGGAAGGATATGG
>CAIWVT010000156.1 GCA_903916135.1 uncultured bacterium | reverse complement strand
TTTCTATTACAGGATTGTTATTGTCAACCATCCCAACAAAAGACGTTAATACAAACAAAACCTCCAAACGGAGCTGAAAATGGCGAATACAAAGATTTTATTCGAATTCCTGCCGTGAGCCCCAAGCGATATTTGCTATCCCTAAATAATAAGAAATGTATACTTTCGGCATTTTTACTATTCAATTCCGCAAAAGAACCTTGTCCAAAAACATGGTATGGATGAGGTATGATATTATCAAAATCTTTTACAGATACCTCGATAATTTCCATTTTAAATATAATTTTTTTGAGCGAAAATAATCTTTTTCATCATATTTTTGTGAAGCAAGAACAAGGCAAACTGAACCTGAAGAAAAATTTAGCAACTCACGCCAAATTCCTGAAACGATATGCAAACCGATATATGGGCGGTCGAGATACACCACCTTTTTATTTATCCCATCATCTAATACAACGTCAAATGCACCACTTACTGCGATTATAAATTGTTGTAACTCTTTATGTGAATGCCCACCCCGGTCTTCCCCTCCTGGTATATCATATAAATAATACACCCTTTTGACCTCAAAAGGAACAGTAATGTTGTTTTCAAGGGCAGTTATGTTACCAGCACGGTTGTGTACTTTGGGTAAATGTACAATATTGCAGTTGTATATGGTATGCTTTAGTTCTTCAACCATTCCAGATATTCTTTGTATGCGTGCAAATAATCATTTTTATTGTAAAATGTAGAAGAAAGAACCATAGCCACTGAATTTGTAGAGAAATTTTGAATCTGCCGCCATAAGCCTGCAGGCAAATAAAGCCCATAATAAGAACGATTCAAAGAATATATTTCGTTTTTTTCCCCATCATCCACTAATACATCAAAGCTGCCCGAAAGGGCAACAATTAGTTCTTGCTGTTTTTTAAAAGCATGCCCCCCACGGACTTGTCCTCCAGGTACGTCATAAATCCAGTAGACGCGTTTAATTTTAAAGGGTATATGATTTTCTTCTTCAATAAATGAGAGATTTCCACGAGGGTCTTCAAGTTTTGGGAGATTTATTAATTTAACTTTCATTTTTTTTTATTTGAATTCAGCACTTAAAACATTATCGAAATAATGTTTTATAAAAAGTATAGGTTGCTTCAATACTTTCTGCCAGAGAATAAGTTGGTTTCCAACCTAATTGACTTTGAATTGTTATATCAACCAATTTCTGTTTCATCCCAACTGGCTTTGAAAGATCATGAATGAATGAACCATTAAAATTCATAACTTCTGCTACCGTTTGATAATATTGATTTATAGTATAATCATAACCAAGGCCGACATTCATTACCATTGGTAATTTAATATAGTTTTCTATAGCGAACCAAATAAAATTTGCAAAATCGCCAACATACATAAATTCTCTTCTTGCCCCTCCATCACCCCATATCTCTACTTTATTAATATTATTTTCTTTAGCCTTGTGTATTTTATTAATTACAGAAGGTATCAGGTGTGATTGTCCAGTACCAAATTTATCATACTTTCCATACAAATTACAAGGAATAAGAGTCTTGAAATTATACTCCTCATCCTCTTTATGAATGTATTCACACAAACGCATTGCATAAATTTTAGCCAAAGCATATCCCTCATTGGTAGGTTCTAACTCTCCAGTTAATATATCCGATTCTTTTAATGGATTAGTTGCATTTCGAGGATACATACAAGAACTACCAAGGTTTAATAGTTTTTTAACTCCATGTGATTTTGCCGAAAGGATCACATTATGAGCCATTTCTGTGTTTTCAACTAAAAATTTTACTGGATTCTTTATATTAGCATGTATTCCACCTACAATACCCGCTGTATGTATGACAAAATCAAATGCATTTTTATAAAAGAATTCATTAACTGCACAGAAATCTAACAGATCAAGTTCAGAAATATTTGGATAGACTATTTCATAAAGCGATCTATGTGCTGCTTCTCTAATATTTGAGCCAACCATTCCATCGCCTCCCGTCAAAAAAATCTTTATTTTAGTCATTCTTTCTTTGTAAAGATAAAATGTTTGAACAATTGACTTGAATTTTCATTCATACTTCCATTTGTATTTCAATTATAAAATAGTACGTAGTTTTGCTTTTTCAAAATCAGAAGCAATCATTAGTTTTACTAGTTCATTGAATGTGGTTTTAGGTTTCCAGCCCAGTTTTTCATTTGCTTTTGATGGGTTCCCAAGGAGGAAGTCAACTTCAGTCGGGCGAAAAAAACGAGGATTGATGCCAACGACTTCTTTTCCGTTCGATTTTAGATTGCCTCTTTCGTTAATCCCACTTCCACTCCAGATAATTTCTTCTCCTAAGGCCTTGAAAGATTCCTCTACGAATTCGCGAACCGTATGGGCCTCGTTTGTTGCTAAGATATAGTCATCAGGTTCATTGACTTGTAAAATTCGCCACATTCCTTCAACATATTCAGGAGCATAGCCCCAATCACGCTTGGAATCTAAATTCCCAAGCAGGAGTTTTTCCTGCAGACCAAGTACAATTTCGGAAGCTGCAACCGTAATTTTTCGTGTAACGAAAGTCCTTCCCCTGCGTTCACTTTCATGATTAAATAGGATACCGTTACATGCAAATATCTTATATGCTTCTCTATAATTGACCACAATCCAATACGCATAAAGTTTTGCGGCGGCATAAGGGCTACGGGGAGAGAATGGCGTTTTTTCCGTTTGAGGAAATTCCTGGGTATTGCCAAAAAGCTCGGAAGTTGAGGCTTGGTAGAAGCGGGTTTGTAAACCAGTATCTTTGATGGCATCTAAAAAACGAAGAGTCCCAATACCATCCACTTCGGCTGTATATTCGGGTACTTCAAAAGAAACTTGAACATGACTCTGCGCACCAAGATTATAGATTTCGTCAGGTTGAACCTTTTCAACCAAGCGGTTAATATTACTTGAATCAGTGAGGTCACCGTAGTGCAAAAAAAAGCGGCTGTTGAATAAATCCTTGTTTTTAAATAAATGGTCGATGCGAAAAGTATTAAAAGAACTTGACCGACGAATAATACCATGAACAACATAGCCTTTCTCAATCAGAAGTTCAGTAAGGTAGGAACCATCCTGACCAGTGATACCGGAGATGAGAGCTGTTTTAGATCCTTTCATACTGGTTATAATTTTGTAGTAATCTGAATTTAGTTTATTATGCAACTCTTAATTACTTCAATATCGCTATTAGATAGTTCAGGATAATTTCCACAATAAAAACTATTGTCATGTAAAAAATCTGTATTGGGCAGCGGGTATTTTTTTTTAATATATTTGCTGTAAAAAGGCTGTCTTTGAATATTACCGGAGATCAAAGGTCTTATCTCTATACCAGCTCCTGAAAATTGATTAAGATATTTTGTCCTTAACTCTGGTGTTTTACATACAATGGGAATTGCAAAGGTTGATAATATTTTAATATGATTGTGCCTCAAAAAAATTAAATCAATAT
>CAIWVT010000155.1 GCA_903916135.1 uncultured bacterium | reverse complement strand
TGTAATGAATGCAAGCACCTGGAATGGTCTCTCAACTGCAGCTTATTGCCATTACAACGATGATTTAACGGTTGCGGAAATTTATGGTAAGTTATACAATTGGTATGCCGTTCACGATAGCCGCGGCATTGCTCCCGCAGGATGGCATGTGGCTTCGTGGGCAGAATGGACTGCGCTATATGATTATCTTGGTGGCGCAGACCTTGCCGGCGGCAAACTTAAAGAAAGTGGTTTTGTGCATTGGCAAAGCCCCAATACAGGTGCTACCAACGAAACCGGATTTACCGCTTTGCCTGCAGGCGAAAGAAACGATGCCGGTACTTATATGCAAATAGGTCAAGTAGCCTATTGGTGGACATCAACAGAAATTCTTAGCGGTTGGTCAGGGTTTATGGATATGACAAGCGGGAGCACTGTTGCACAAAGTAATTATACCGGGCAAAAAGCGGGCTTTCCTGTGAGGTGTATTAAAGATTAATTGGATTGGGTGGCTTGCATATAAACAATTGATTCATTGAGTTTAGACTATTAGGCTTTAGCCGAAATGACAGCGAAGGCTTCACTTTCCGTGAAGCTTTCGCTATTTATTGGGTAGGGGAGAGGATGCTGATGACGCTGATTTTTAATGATTTGAAATGATGAATAGGCTGTAGCCTATACAGATAGTTGCGACGGAGGTGGAGGCTGCCGCCGAACGGGAAATGTTATTTTACCACATTAAAAATTTCTTCAGAAAGCTTTTCAATAAAAAGCACTACATCATCAATTTCAGATTTAGAAATACTGTTTCTTGCACCTGAGATTAAATCTAAATCAGATTCATGCACTATTTGGTTTCTTCTTGAAATAATTGTTTTAAGCGTTGTGGTTAAGTCACCTTGTGTAATTCCTAATGAATTAGAGAGTTTTTGCCATTTGTATTGTTCATCCCATATTAAGCTCAAAGCATCAGCAATTTTTTCAGGAGCTTGAAAAGCATTTGTCTTGTGTCTTTCAATTATTTCCTGTTCAAAAAAGTACTCAGGTGGTGGAATTGTAAGCGTTAATGCAGATGTTAATGTGTCAGTTTTTACACCAAACGAAGAAAATTTACTTGTTCTTATTCTTCGTCCTTGAAATGCTTCTATCATGCCTATTCTTATCAACTCATGTATAAGTTTATCTAATGCACTGACACTATAAACCCATTCTGCTCTTAGAAGGTCTGTCAAATCATTTGGGAGATGCAAAGTTTCTTTTAAATATAAAAAAAGAGTATCCAACTCTTTGACATATTTCATATTATCTTTGAACTGATCAAATGCCCTTTGCATATTCAGTAATACTAATTACTTGGTTGGCAATATTTTCAAATAATTTGTAAAAAAGACCACGCTTTTCAATCATGCCATCTTTAATTGGACCAGTTTCACCGATTTCATTATCCTGAATTGCAAAGATTGGAATTCCATTATCATTAGCCTTAGGCAAAAGTCCCTGAAAGTCTGGTATCTCAGCAAGACAATAGTCAGATGAAATCCCGGCATTTTTGTAAATATTCGGATCAAAGGCCATATTTTTAACATGCAGAGCAGGGATCAGGTTATTGATAACTGCTTCTTTAATTTCATCTATATTCTCTCTATATGGTTTTGCTGCTTTGCCCTTACGAACGTTAAATCTTTGAATTAATGTACCTATCAACTTTGGTGTCGAAGTTGATAATGGATAGGCAGCATCATGTAACGAAGGCCGCATCCTTTCAGCCCAATCAACCCATTTAGGCAATATAGAGACTAAAGTATTTAATGCCATTATTGAAAATGGGTCTGGGTTAGTAGGTATGATGAAAAAATCTGAAAGAGTAAATAAATTTTGGTTTATTGAGCTTAATGCAGGACTTAAATCAATCAAGACATAATCAATTTTATATTTATCGGCGGTTTTATTTATTAACTCGTTAAATGCTCCAGGCAGATTTTGTAAAGCTGATATTGCATTATTTGAAGTTTGAGCAAAAGATAATGCTGCATCATATTCAGAAAGATTTGCATGACCAGCTAATAAAAATACATTTGCATTTCTTGTTGGCGAAAAACATTCTACTGGTGAAATAGGTTTCGGTTTTCCTTCAAATGCAACTTTAACCCCGTCTTTAATATTGTTATATTTTGTTGCATCTTCTAAAAAATACTGCTCGAAGTTTTCATTAAGTATCAGAGCTGTCAAATTGCATTGAGGATCTGCATCAACAAGTAATATTCTTTTACCATTTTCTGCTAACATCCAACCAAGATTATAAGTTGTTGTCGTTTTACTCACCCCACCTTTGTGATTAAAAAATACGATTTTCTGTGCCATTTTATTTAAAATTTTATTTTATTTCAGTCATATAAATTCAGATCTTCGAAGTGTCACTTTTGGAAGATATCCCTACCTCCGTCTTCTCTATCCTTCCAGGCAATTGAGCGCAAATGTTGTGCCTAATTTGCAATCCATAATATAAAATTTCCTTTATGGGTTTGCCATAGCTAAAAAACCTGTCATACCTATCATTCCCAATGCTTCAAATGGTTGATTAAAAAGTATAATAAATATTATAAAGAAAGGAATTAACGTTAAAAACCTGCTCATCTTTGTTTTTAGATTGTTTTTCAATAAGAACGGAACAAATATTAATGAAAGCCCTAAAGCTAAAAGGAAAGGGAGTTGAGTTATTATGCTAATAGCTACTAAAACTAAACCGATTAAAAATTCACTATTAATAAATTTTATTTTTTTTGAAACTGTTGATCGATCTCCAGTAGGAATAAAATCAATTTTGTCCTTTTTAAACCAATCTAAAAAGGCTCTAGTAAAATATACAGTGCTTGATAAATAGATGGTGCCTAACCGAAAAATACTAAAAAATGATTTAATAGGTTGCCTTATAAAAGAGGGAATAACATATAAAAGGGGCGAAACGATTGTAAAACCAACTAGCCATAAAAACAAATTTGAGAAATAAAATTCGGTCAATCCCCAATATTTTGCATGTATAAGAGTGCTATTAAAAATAACGCTAACTAATGGCATGATTACGTGAAGAAATAGGACAAATAATAAGTATATTACAGGAAGATAAATTGTCATTGAAGCTAAAACCAAATCAATTTTTTCAAAAAATGGAACATTGCTTGACATAAAAAATTGCTTGGAGTGTTTATAGTAAAATTCTAAAGTACCTTGAATAATTTTTCTGTTCTTTCGTCTAAAAGAATTATATGATAAAGGCACCTCCACATAACTTGTTACCTCGTGTGTAAAATACCCCCTTAATCCTTTAGTACGATATGCGGCTGTTAATGCAATATCTTCTGAAACAATTTCAGGTATTCCTCCCATATCAATAATTTCTTTTAGCCTAAGTAAAGCTCCATGTCCATAAAAAAATAAAAATCCATTTTTATTTCTGGCTGGTAAGAAATAATTCCAATGTAAGTCTATTCCATCACCAGTTGACTTAGAATACTCTGTAATTCCATACTGAACATGAGAGGCTTGAATGAAAACATATTCTGGATTAGCCTCAGCAATAGAAACTAACTCTGTAACAAAATTAATGGGTACAATCTCATCTGCATCAATAATGCATATATACTTATACTTTTTACCGATTATTCGAATAGCATTATTAATATTACCTGCTTTATACCCTTCATTGTCAATCCTACGTATTATATTAATATCCTTTTTGAAAGGTTTTAAAAATTGATCAATACTCTTTATTTCATTAGTATCAGTTGAGTCATCTAATATATAAACATTGCAATTCTTATAGTCTTGCTTTTTCAAAGCAATTATTGCGTTTTTTGAAAAATCATTTTTGCAAGTGTAAAAAAGTGCTACTGGAGGAGTATTGCTATGATTTTTACCTATTTTATATTTGTATCTGTATATTAAAGAAAATAAAAATGAAAATAGATTGTAACATGCAAATAATAAAGTAAAAATCACCCATACCAACACCCCAATAATTGCTATTTTATTTGTAATGTCAAAACTTAAGAAAACTTCCCAAGGTAAATTTTGTAATAGAATACTAACTAGTACAATCCAAACAATAAAAACAATTACAATCATTTATTTATCAAATTTATACCTCGATTTTAAACTTTTTTTTAATCCATTCAAGACACCAATAGTTTGCTGTAGAACAGTAACTGGAGATTTTGCAGTTAAATGAATATATCTTATATCTGCCTCAATTGTTGACATCTTATTTCCTTCGAATGGCAGTCCTTTCCAAATAAACGTTTTATCCAATTTTAACGTACTAATAAATGTAACTACTTCATATTTCCATGAATTTACTTCGTCTTCAATATGATTTCCTTTACTTTGTTCATTTATATATCCATTGCCAACATTTATTAGTAAATCTAAATTATCCAATACATCAGTTGGATTAAACTCATTACTTACCAAATCTTTTTTCGATATATAGTCATTATTTACCTTTTTTCGGCTAATATAATCTTCATTAAGTTCAGTCTTTGAGATGACCGAATTTTTGATATAGACCTCTAGACCAAAGATATTATTCGCTATTACAAATAATGCAACAACAACAACACAACCATAAAGAAAAATTGAAACCTTATTTCCAAAAACTTTTTCTAAATCTGCAAACTTACTCATATTGTACTATAGTTTATTTTTATTTTATATTTCGTGTTTTCAAAAGGTTAGTCTTTTATACTAAACATACTTCGACCCCCCTGTTGTGCGAAGTTTGCAACTTCCCACCTTTCTATTATAGCCCCTTTTTTCAAGGGGTTGGGGTTTCTAATTTTTCATTTTTAATTATTCATTTTTCATTTCCTAACTCACCGGCGGCTCATCAGGTGCACTCAAGTCCTTTTCCAAAACGATTTCCACTTGTTCGATATATCCACGTTTGAAAATCATGATTACTTTTTTGGTTTTGAAGCCCGTTTTTGAAAATTCCACATGCACCGTACCCGATTTGAATTTGATGATGGTGAGTATGCCGTTGATGTCGGTGATGGCTTCGCGCTCGCGTTCCAGAATTTTGCACACGCCACCTTCCAAAAATTTGCTTTCTCCTTCGGGCGGATTTGTTTGCATCAATGTGGCTATCAAACCCGTGTGGCGCACGCCTTCCACTTCTATGGCACATGCTTCCTTAAAATCACTGATAAAGGTGGGGTTCGATTGCATATATTCGCCAACAAAATAGTCGGTCATGTTGTCAATGGCAAGGTCACCAGCTTGAAATGGGGTAACAAGTGCTTCGGTGCCATGTATTTTTTTGTTGCTGATGGCATCCGAAGGATTTGTTTGAACTGCATCATAGCCGGTGATGACGCTGTCCATTTTCGTAAAATGAGCCGGTTTGATATTCGTAAAAATCGCAGGGTAATCGTGAAGTGTCTTGCGGATGCTACGCGAAATACTGAGCGCATCGGCTTTGGTTGCCCGTGTGATTTCATACACTTCGTATGTAAGTGCTTTCACCAAAGTGGCGCTTTGAGCACCGCGAGCTTTGGGGCGTCCTAAGTGTGCATATTGCACAACAGTTTCTGCCATAGTAACTTTGGCAGCATCGGTGTCGTCTGTAACACCTGTTGTGTCGGTAGTTTGAATATCCTCAGCAACCTCTATGTCAGTAATAGCGGTTTCTAAATTAGCCTTTTCATCGGCTATTTCTTCTATGGCATCACATTCGTCGGGATGTTCATCCAAGAATTTTTTTACTTTTTTCAAACGAAAAAGCTTCCATCTGTAATAATAGTACATAATGTTTAAGTTTTAAGTTACGTAATGATTTTTATGTCAATTTTATCTATGTATGCAAGTCGCAATTTTTCGGGGTCAAAGAACGTTATTATTTTTGATATAGCAATGAAAAAAATAAAAAAAATGCATATTAGATATTAACGCATTGATATACAATGCTAAAAATTTTTAATTTTTTTTTTAATTTTAAAATATATTACTCTGAATTCTGAACTCCAAAAGCAAAACATTACATCCCATAAAAGCATTATGGAAATATGAAAATACATCTAAGATATTCATTAAGAACATTATAAAACGTAAAATGTCCATGTAAAGCCTTCATATTCGAATGTAAGACATTCATACCCGTATGTAAAGCATTCATACTCGTATGTAAAGTATTCATAGGCGTATGTAAGACATTCATAGGCGTATGTAAAGCATTCATACTCGTATGTAAAGCATTCATACTCGTATGTAAATCATTCATACTCGTATGTAAAGTATTCATAGGCGTATGTAAAGTATTCATAGGCGTATGTAAGACATTCATAGCCGTATGTAAAGCTCTCGACAAAATAAATTAATCGAATATTAACATTTAAAACGAGATAAGAAACAGAATTGCAGTTTCTTACGGAATTATGTAATCTATCGTCGTATTCGTCGTGATATTTTGATTTTCTGTTACCGTAAACGAGTTCGTAAAGTTCGAACTCATATAATCTCCCGACAAATATTGCCCGTCGTGATTCCTATCTATCAAAGAAAATAAATAGTATTTACCGGGATGTATATTGCGAATTTTATATTGGACGGTGTTTCTCGAAAGATATACGTATTTCGATATATATTTTAAATTATCAGAAATATAGGTATAGCCATTAAACAAAGGTTGGGTGGTGAACATCAAAAAAACTTCGTCATTGGCACTTGTAACCAAGCTGCTATTAATCGTAATGTTTACGGTAACGCTACCCACATAAGGTTGAGTAACAGAACTATAAGGATCGTGTTCGAAATCAAAGAAAATGCTCTCGGTCATTCCGTCAAACACATTCGAAAAATCCTTCACCATAATAGGTTGAGGGTAATTAAAATGCGCGGTGGCTTCGGCGGCATTATCTCTACTTCCAAGCGTTGCGGTGAATGTTGAATGAGGCACCAAAGGATACACCGTATTGAATTTGTTGGTAAAAACCTTCATCACCATGCCTTCCGGACTAAATCTGAACTCCGTGCAGGCGCGTTTTGTCCCCTTCACAAAGTCGCTGAAACGATAGTAATTGTCGGCATCCACCACCGAATCCATCACTTCATAAGTAACGCAGCATTGATTCTTAAAACAACCTTCGGTGCGCATCGCCACTTTCAATTTATTTTGATGTTTCACAATAAAAAAGCTGATATTATTGATAGTATTTGTGTCGAGCAAAGAAAATTGGGATATTTGCGCTTCCGAAACGGGACGAAAGTCCACATACCAATTAGAAAAACTTCCAGCCGGAGTGGTAGAAGTAACTGGTCCGTGCCATAAACCCGGTATCTTTTTCAGAAACTCATAACCAAACACTTCGTTTTTAATTTCTGTATCTCTTTTGCAGTTGATGAATAAGAATAAGGTGCAAGCGATGGCAATCAACGGATAAATCAGGAGGTTTTTTTTGTTTTTCATGTTTGAAAATTTATTTATAAACTATGTTATAGTAATTGTTTGAGATAAAAGTGTAAAAAAACACTTGTAATAAATCGTTTGTAAGAAAAGACAAAAGTACTACTTTTTTTAATAACGCACGTTGGATATTAGAGTGGCAATTCATTCAATCAAAGAAATTATCGTCTTGTTTCCGATGTCATTTTTTGCTTTCAAGTTCGCCAAAGATGATGGCGGTGTAAACATATATGTCGGCATCTTTCCATCCGTTCCAGCCAATGCCGGCTTTGTCCTGAGCGCAATGTCCTAAGAATTCTTCCTTGGTCCAATTAGTTTGTGTTGCCACTTGAGGCAAGAAAGTGCCCCCATAATTGCCCTTGATGATATAAATTCCATGCTTCCCCAATTCAATTTCATCTATAGAATTTATTTTCCGAAGCGGCGAAAGCACTGAAATTTCAATATCAATCTGACTCAACTCGACAGAAGTTACCGTGTCAAAACGCGTATCTTCATTTGCCGAAGCTTTGGTCATGTCTTGTATGATTTTGTATAAAGGTTTTTTCGCAGTGAACTGCCCGATACAACCCCGCAGATTGCCATTTTTATGTAAAGTGACAAAGGCTCCACAATTTTGCTTGATAGTATTGGACAGCGTTGTCGTGTCAACTTCGGGTGTTTTGCCGGTTTTCACAAACTCCGTTAAGGTGTTGCGAGCAATTTGCAACAGAACATTTTTATCAGCATCACTTAGGGTGAATTCAGAAGTTGAATTTTTCTTTTGAGTAATAACCATAGCATGGTATCCGACAACTTGCGAAGAATCTCCATACTTGGGAGCATCGCCTGAATTTTTATATTCCAAAGGAATAATTTGCACACCCTCCATCTTTTGAGTCATATTGAGCAGGGTCAACACAGAAGTCCATCCACACAAACTCGTTTGAAGATTCGGGATGTTGAGCTTAGTATTTGTATGTAATGTCTTCAGCAAAGCCGCAGGTGAATTGCTTTTTATGGCATCGCAGGTAAGTTTATCCACTTTCGTGGCATCGGCATACTTGGGATAATGCGAAAAATCGGTGCTTATCACAAATAAATTATCTGAAGTAAAATAAGACGACAGCACTTTGGCAACTTCCTCGCAAACCCGTGCATCATCTGTTCCGATGATAATAGGAATTATTCGAAACGGCTTCTTTAGATGATATTGCAAAAACGGCAATTGAACTTCGATGCTGTGTTCGAGCTTGTGCGCATCATTTTTCTGAATAAAAATAGTATGCTCTTTGATGAGATTCTTGCCAAATGCGGTGTCCACTTCAACCACACCCAAGGGCGTTATAAAATTGCCATCAACAAACACAGCGGCAGCATTAAAATACGCTCTATGGCTTGACCCGATAACAAATATATATTTATAGTCCTTTTCCGCATCAATTTGATTGAAACTTGTTGCTGCCACTTCGCCCGAAAACACATATCCTGCATGGGGAGCAATAATAGCAAGGACATTTTCGTTTTGCTTGGGCAAAGCTTTTGAAAAAAGTTTTTTCATATCGCTCATCAAGGTTACGGAATCGGCGGCATAAAACTGTCCGGCAACGGCAGCCTTACGGTCAGTGGGATTTGGAGGTGTGTTTTGTGAATTACAACATTCAGACATAATCAAAAAATTTACGAATACAATAAATAAAAATCGAAACATGTTCAACGGCTTTGCACAAAATTACAGAAAAAAAACATCCCAATTCAAATAAATGTAGAATATTTTTTGGTTAGTTGAACAAATAAGTCTATTTTTGGATTTTGAAAAACTATTATTATGGAAGCAACACAAAAAACACGCAGCAATGCCATCATCCAACTCGAAAAAATTTCGGTATTTCAACACCATGTTTTAATATTAGCTGATGTGTCTTTATTTATCGGACGGGGCGAATTTGTTTACCTTATCGGACCCACAGGAAGCGGAAAAAGCAGCTTGTTGAAACTAATGTATGCCGATTTGCCTGCCGTGGATGGCTTTGCACAGGTGGCAGGCTATGATTTGCGCAAGATAAAACAAAAGCAAGTTCCTTTCTTGCGACGCAAAATAGGCATAGTGTTTCAGGATTTTCAATTGTTGACCGACCGTACGGTGAACGAAAACTTGCTCTTTGTGATGCGTGCCACAGGATGGAACAATAAAATTGACATCAAACAGCGAAGTATAGAGGTGTTGGATATGGTTGGCTTGAGCGACAAAGGCAACAAAATGCCCAATCAACTTTCGGGAGGAGAACAACAGCGGGTTGCCATTGCACGCGCATTAATCAATCATCCCGAAGTTATTTTGGCTGACGAACCCACCGGAAACCTCGACCCAAATACATCCGAAGATATTCTAAAAGTGTTATTAAATATAAGCCAAACAGGAACAGCTGTGTTGATGGCTACCCACGATTATTCTTTGTTCAAAAGATTTCCGTCGCGAACATTGCAGATTGAAGATGGTCGTTTACTTGAAAAATCAGATTCTCAATAAAAAAGCATATTGATTAAGGCTTGTGTGTTGTGGTCGTTTGAAAAACCATTGCACAGCAGTATCTCGTTCCTTTTGCTAATTTCATTCAAATCGAAATCCTTTTCAAACAAAGATTTCAGTTCTTGCTTCATACTTTCTGCAGTATCTCTGCAAATGCAGATACTTTCAAGACCTGTTTTGTCAATCATCGGTGTATTCACCAAACAGTATCTACCGCGAAACAATGCTGCCAACAGCTTTAATTTGATGCCCGTTGATTGAAAAGTGGGCAGGATGTTCACATGTGCATCGGCAATCAGTTCATAGATATCGTCGCTGTTGATATTGGTCTTTAGTTGAATGTTTGCTCTGCCTGCAATAGCATTCTTTAGTTCTTTGGAGGGTTTGTTGCCCGCGATAATCAAGGGAATTTCGCTATCGTTGAAAACTTGTTCAACCAAAAACATGGCTGCTTGATTGTTTTCGCCCACATCCATGCTACCATGATACAACGCATACGAGCCTCTTCCCGGTTTAGAACTTACGACTTCATTGGGATGAAATGCCGATATCGTTTGAGCTTTTTTATATTTTTTAGAGAAATAGGCAGTATCATTCTTTGATATGGCAGCTATGCCTTGGGCATAATCCAACACTTTTTCGTATCGGGCAAGTTTCCCGGCTTCGTTCAAAAAATAATACCGTTTGAAAAGATTTTTTTCAACTTGCGCAAGATTATAATAATAGTCATGTTCAATATTATGAGTTCTGACTATCTTCCTGCGATTGCGGATGCGTTTGTCATTCAGAAAAGATGTGGTATGCAATCCTTCAAACAAAATGGGGTAGTCATCATGAAGCAATAAACTCAACAACTCTTTTGAATCGCGAGTAGTAACAATATAAGGTTTGCGATTAAATAGTTTGGTTTTTGAGATGTTGCGTTTAAAATAATGAACTTCTTCGCATAAACTATTGAGCAATTCGGAGGGTTTTCTATCATACTCGAAGCAATACAGATGGATTTTCACACCTGCTTGATGGAGATACTTTATTTTATAAAATATATCAATAGCGCCCCCATAATTGATAGGAACAGGAATGTCGAAGGCTATAATATGTAGATGTTTGTCAGGCATATTTTTGTAGCAGGTTCAACAATGTTCTTTCTTCGGCTTCCCAATTGAGTTTTTCGGCAGCATGCTTTAGATTCTTTTTCCAAACTATCCTTGCTGTTGTATTGCTCACCATGAAGTGCATTTTTTCAGCGATATGTTGGGGTTGATGAGAATCAATGGTGCACCCAATTTGGTATTCATCAATAATCCTTTTAATTTCAATCAGTGGGGATGCAAGAATGGGAATCCCTGCATGGATGTAATCAAAAAGTTTGTTGGGCAAACTATAACGATAATTGATATTGGTGTCTTTGTCGAGGGTTAGTCCCAAATCGGCATTGGCAGTATAATGAAATAATTGCGCCATCGGTTGTTTGACAACGAACATCACTTTGCCACGATATTCGGGCTGTTGAGCTGTTTCTTTTAAGGAAGGAATCACATCGCCATCGCCCACTATCAGCAGTATTGTATCATCAATAAATTGCATGGCTTCCAAAGCTTCTTCGGCACCGCGTTGCATGTTGATGCCTGCGCCTTGCAAAAGGATGATGTGTTTATCCTCAGGCAATCCAAGCTCCTTGCGTGATTTGATGTTGGCGGTGGCATGCAAGGGCGAAATGTTTCGAACCACGGTTAGTTCTTTGTGGTATTCGCTTTGATACAAGTCGGCGATAGAGCGATTGACCGTAATGATGTCTGTTAATTTGGGAAACACATAGCGTTCGATACGTTTCCATGTCTTCTGCACCAAAGGTCTTCCGATAAGTTCAGGCACTTCGGTGAAATATTCATGACTATCATAAACCAAAGGGATTCTTTTGGTACGTGACGCTAAATAGTTCGGCAACAGGGTATCCAAATCATTGGCAAAAAGCAAATCGGCTTTTGTAAACAGGAGTAAAAAGAAGAGTCGAATGTTGAAAAATCCATAAAAGAGAAAGCCTTTCTGAAAAATCATGTTGAAGCGAAACATGCGATAATTGCGTTGGGGTAAACTGTAGCTATTTTTCTTTCGCCTGCCCACAAGCAGCACGACAAAGCCAAGCTTTACTAAGGTATTGCAGGTTTTATCCACTCGTTGGTCGGTAACAAGGTCGTTAATCACAGAAACGATAGCTCTCTTCAAGGTATTTTTTTACTTGATAAATGAATTTCGTTATAAACGCTTAATTATAAAGTATCGTATGTGTTGTGGAAATAAAAAAAGCAGACTTGCGTCTGCTTTAAGTGCCCGGAACAGGGCTCGAACCTGCACACCCTTGCGAATACTAGTCCCTGAAACTAGCGCGTCTACCAATTCCGCCATCCGGGCGAGGGGGGGGCAGTTATCAGTTAACAGTTATCAGATAACAGATAACAGTTAACAGTTAACAATTTATCAATTTGTAGTTATCATTAAAATTCATTCAGTTTGGGGTTTAATTCTTCCAGTTGTTTTCAAAATACTATAAGCTATTTTACACAATTCATCCACCTGTAAATTCAATTTATTATAGGTCTCTATATTCATAAGGTCACTATCTTTCATTAGCAATAACCAGTACTTTGTTTCACGCATTTCTTTCAAACCAATAGAAACTTTTGCTGAAAAATCATTTTTACTTAGTGCACCATTTGCTTCAGCAATATTGGCTCCAATAGAAGTCCCTGCCCTCAATAACTGCCTAAACAAATCACTAAATTGATGATTGTATGCCGATTTATACCATTTTACAATTTCGACAGCAAAAAGATACGATTTGTCAAATAAAATACTTCCAAACTCACTCATAACAAGGTAATCATTTAGTAATTATCAGCCATTATTAGCAAACAAACCCCCAAGACAACCTATAATCAATTGCAGCTAACTGCTAACTGCTAACTGTTAACTGTTAACTGCTAACTGTTAACTGCTAACTGTTAACTGCTAACTG
>CAIWVT010000154.1 GCA_903916135.1 uncultured bacterium | reverse complement strand
GCTACAGGAACAATTACTATTACGGCTCCCACAGGATTAGGAATGACATACAGTATTGACGGTTCTACCTATGTGAATACTACTGGGATATTTACCTTAGTACCTTCAAATACTTATACCGTTACTGCAAAAAATGCTGCCGGATGTATTTCATTAGGAACTGCTGTTACTGTAAATGCTCAACCAGCAACTCCTCCAGCACCAACTGCAAGCGCAACGCTGCATCCTACATGCACTATTGCGACAGGAACTATTACTATTACGGCTCCCACAGGATTAGGCATGACATATAGTATTGACGGTTCAACTTATGTGAATACTTCAGGAATATTTACCTTAGTTCCTTCAAATACTTATACCGTAACTGCAAAAAGTGCTGCGGAATGTATTTCTACAGGAACTGCTGTAACAGTGAATGCTCAACCTGAAACTCCTCCTGCTCCAACTGCAAGTGCAACACTGCAACCAAGTTGTACTATTGCCACAGGAACTATTACTATTACTGCACCCACAGGATTAGGCATGACCTACAGCATTGATGGTTCAACTTATATGAATACTACAGGGATATTTACCTTAGTCCCTGCAAATACTTATACAGTAACAGCAAAAAGTGCTGCGGGATGTATTTCAACAGGAACTGCTGTTACTATAAATGCTCAACCGGCAACACCCCCAGCCCCAACAGCAAGTGCAACATTGCAACCAAGCTGTACTATTGCCACAGGCACTATTACTATTACGGCTCCCACAGGATTAGGGATGACATACAGCATTGATGGTTCAACTTATGTGAATACTACAGGAATATTTACCTTAGTACCTGCAAATACTTATACCATTACTGCAAAAAATGCTGTTGGATGTATTTCAACAGAAACTGCTGTAACAGTAAATGCTCAACCAGCAACTCCTCCTGCCCCAACAGCAAGTGCGACACTGCAACCAACATGTACCGTTGCCACAGGAACTATCACCATTACTGCTCCTACAGGATTAGGAATGACATATAGTATTGACGGTTCAACGTATGTGAATACTACAGGAATATTTACCTTAGTACCTTCAAATACTTATACCGTTACTGCGAAAAGTTCCGTGGGATGTATTTCATTGGGAGTGCCCGTTACCATAAATCCACAACCGGCAACTCCTGCAACACCGGTAATCACCATTAATAGTTATGTGTTACATTCCGACGCTGCCAATGGAAATCAATGGTACAATCAAAATGGATTGATTGCTTTGGGAACTTCTCAAGATTACGCTGTGGTTACGGAAGGTGATTATTATGTTATCGTAACGCTTTTAGGTTGTAGCTCCGATACTTCAAATATTATCCATGTTATTTTCACAGGAGTTGAATCATCTAAAAACAATCAGACAATAAATGTCTATCCGAATCCTGTTTCGAATGAATTAATTATTGAAATGAATGGAAACAATGAGTTGATACACTATGAAATTGTAAATGCTTTAGGTCAGGTGATATCGAAAGGAAGTTTCATGGAGAAAACACATGTTACAACAAGTAGCTTTTCTCAAGGGATTTACATAATTAAGTTTGAAAATGGTAAAACTTTTGAATTTAAGAAAATCGTGAAAGAATAGTTTCATCGCAAGGTGTTTTTATTGTTAGGCATAGAAGCTTTTTACGAGAACGCTATTTTAATGTTTTAGGTTATTTATTAATTTTAATTATACTGTTATGTTTGGTTCAAAAATTTTAGAAGTCGCTATCGGTTTGATCTTTGTTTTTATGATTTATAGCCTATTTGCTTCGGCTATACAGGAGTTGATTTCAAGTGTGCTGGTGTTGCGTGCACGTATGCTCAGGAAAGCAATACAAAAAATGCTTTCCGACCATGAATCTCACTTTCAACAAACCAAAGGTCGCAATTATTTCTATCGCATTTTCATTGGTCTGAAGAATTTTTTGTATTTCTTTCTTCATCCTTTTATTCCAAAATTGGAAGAGGAACATTCGCTTGCATCCATGTTTTATGAACAGCCTTCAATTAAGTATCTCGCCATTTCTAATTGGTATAAACGCCCTTCATATATCAAACCTGAAACTTTTGCAAAGACTATATTTGATATATTGCTCAATAATGGTATTGGTGCGAAGGATGAAGATAAGATAAATAATGTTCTTGAAACCAACTTGCTTAAATTTGAAGGTGATGACTTGTCTATTGATGATGAAACGCTTAGTCATATCAAATCCTTGTGGAGAGATGCTAAACACGATACCGATTCGTTCAAAAAGCTGCTAATGGTTTGGTATAGCGAAACTATGGAACGTTTGAAAGGCTATTATAAAAGGAATATGCGCATTTATCTTTTCGTGATTGGCTACATGATTGCCATTATATTTAACGTTGATATTATCAGTTTATCGAATAAGCTATCGAAAGACGATAAGGTGCGGAGCGATTTGGTGCAATTAGCCTCTACATATATGGAAACTACTGCAAAGGACACAACAAAAACGAAGTTTCTGAGCGATACAAATACACGGAAAAAAGATTCATTGGCTATTGAGATTCGGAGTTTATATAAAATGATGAAAAAAGACCTTGATGCACCCAATAGTTTGTTAGCGATTGGTTGGAATGTGCCCAAAAACTTTGAGCGGGATAGAAAAGCCGATAGTTTGTCGAAGTTGAACATAAAAAATCCTCATTACCGCAAACGCAACCTAACAGTTTGTGACGAATGTTTGACAAATATTTACAAATTAAAGAATGCGGAGACGCCTATTGTGCAAAATCAGGAGCTTACTTTTTGGGATCAATTGAGATATTTTTGGTGTATGGCAACAAATCCAAAATCATTGTTAGGTTTTTTGATAACCGCCATTGGCATTTCGATGGGAGCCCCCTTTTGGTATGATATTTTGCAGAAGGCAATCAGGTTGAAAGATGCTTTGAAGCCTAAAGAGGCAGAAACAAAGGTGAAATAATCAATGTTTTTTGAACACACGACACAGAAGAAACGGATGCATGCCTCGCGATTTTTTTTTTGGAAGATAAGAAAGCTGCCGCAGCATCTCAGATTTCAAAATTTTGTTCAGATGGTTATTCTTGATCTTCGTTGGTTTGATTTATAGGATTATCGTCGGTGGGTGCGTCTGAAATTTCATAACTTTCTTCTTCTTTTTCCCAATTATGTTCATCGTTTAGGCTTTGGTCTTCTTCATTGATGCCGAGATATTCTGAAATTAGAGAAGCAATGGAACGAGTTTTTATCTTTTCAGGGTTACACATTATACTATCATCCAACTCGAATAAACTCCCACAGCCTGCATCTATAAAAATCTGCTTCACTTGAGAATTATCTGCAATGTCGGACGACATAAATGCACTTAATTTATCAATGGTTAGGTATTTTTTGTCTTCAATGTCCAAGCCTGTGTTTTCTCTGAGTTTTTCTCCTTCGGGAGTTCCATTGTTTGTTAGAAACAAAAAGGTATGAACCAAAAAAACACCGTCCTCAATACTGATGGGCATATAGCCTACTTTCTTTCCTTGCAATTTGTATTCTATCATTATGTCCCCTTTTTTGTTGCGAATGTAAGTGGCAGGGCGGAATGAATCAAAAAGAAAAAAATGAAGGTATCCGGGATAAACATTATCAAGGCGTTCTTCTAAACGTAGTAGCGCATGAGATTGAATATAGACATCAAACGGTTTTTCCATCGTAATAAAACTCACGCCAAGGTCTTTGGCTTCGAGGGTTACTGATAATAGTCGTGGGTCTATATTATTCATGCCCCAAGACACCTGGTAAGCAGGACGAACATCATTATCCACGTTAATTTGCATCTTATTTGGAACACTACTATACATATCCATAACAATTGTCCTGCCTTTTCTTCCTTCAAGGTGGTTTATTATTTCGGTTTTCATGTAATATATACGCTGACGCAGGTCGCTGTACATAAGTGTTATGGTGGCTATCACTCCAGTTAAATATTCCATGGATAATTGTAGATTTTCCGGAACATAATCTATCAATTGCGTTCTTTTTTTCACCTCAGACGAAGTGGAAAAATGCCTATCTTCGCTTACACTTATGACAGAATAAAACGATACGATGATAGTGAAAAAATCATGAATAGATACTTCTTCTTTGCGACCTTTAATAGGCAAAAATATATTCTTCGTCAATATGGCTACTATCATTTTGGAATGATTTAGCACATCGGAAGGTATGTCATGTCCTTCAGCGTTTCTTATTCTGACAGAATAGCAACGCATTTCATACATAACATCCAAAAACTTTTGGGGTATCAATCCAAATACATCTTTATCGCTAAACAATGTTACGTAATACTTTAGCTTACGCATAAATTCATTCTTATGATGTGCACGGGCTATCTTTTCGTTGTGCTGCTGATGAACTTTTTTTCGTTTTTTTGTCATAAGTAATAAAAATATTTACATAATTAGATATTCTTTCCTGCGAGCGATGCCTAAAATTTGAAGTTTCAAAGATGAGTTCACTACGAAAAGTCCTTATCCTGCCACAAAGACACTAAGACTCTAAGAAACACAAAGCTTTTAATAGTTTTTTATTCAGAGTAACAATTCTTTGTGTTACTTTGTGTCCTTGTGTCTTCGTGGTATTTCTTTTCTTTGTGGTTTTTGAAGCAGGCTCAAAGATACAGATTTATTTTGTAATAGATATTTATAAAAAAAAAAATCTTCATTTTTCGCATTGCGCCAAGCATACCTTATATTATATGTAAAACAATTTGCAGTCATCTTGCATCAGTTTGAAAAATTATCCATATCTTTGAGCACAATTTGACTCAAATCAATTTTATGACACAAAACTCCTTAAAAAACTTCTTAGATTTCTTTGCCACAAGCATGCAAAGCAACACGTTTATCAAAATTACTCTCAGCCACAAGCGCGATAAAAACACGAATCTCAATAATGTGTTTGGGAAGGTGGTGAAGGTGAAAAATGAATTAAAAATTTCGTTCGTGTATCGCTATCCTACCAATGATATTACAAAGAATTTCGATTTTCTGACCGCCACGCGTCTTGTGGAGGAGATGTTGCGCACGGATTTCTTTCAGGCAGACATTTTCACTGCCACAGAAAATCGTTTTTTGATTATCAATAGTAAAGGCGAGGTTAAAATGAATCGCAAAACGGTGGCATTGGCGGAAGTGCCTGCCTATAGTCACGATAATAGTAAGAAACGCTACATCAGTCCACAAAACAATATTTATTTGAACGAATTGGGCATCACAACTGCCGACGGGAAAATTAAAAATTCGATGGAAGATAAATATAGGCAAATCAATAAATACATCGAAATCATAGACACTATCATACATTCGGCTGCCTTGCCCGAAAATTTCTCGGTGGTGGACATGGGTTCGGGCAAAGGTTATCTCACGTTTGCCTTGTATGACTATTTGGTCAACTCATTGAAGCTCCAGGCGCACATCACCGGAGTGGAATTCCGTGAAGAATTGGTGGAAAAGACCAATTTGATTGCACATAAGGCAGGTTTCGGCAAATTGCACTTCAAAACAGGAAGCATACAGGACACGGTGGTGAAAAAAATGGATATGCTCATTGCGCTTCATGCCTGCGATACGGCTACTGACGAGGCAATTTATAGCGGAATTCAGCATCGCGCTGCTATTATTATATGTGCGCCCTGTTGTCATAAACAAATTCGCAAACAAATGAACCCCGACAATGTGCTGAAACATATAATTAAATACGGAATCTTGGCAGAACGACAAGCGGAACTCCTTACGGACGCTTTGCGCGCCATGTTGTTGGAGGCGTATGGCTATAAAACCAAAGTTTTTGAGTTTATTTCGAGCGAACATACTCCAAAAAATGTTCTTATCGTCGGCATCAAAAGAAAACAAAGCATAATCCCCGACGAGAACATCATCCAACAAATTGCGGAGCTAAAAAAACTGTATAATATCGAGAGTCATTTTTTGGAAACATTGCTCCATAAAAAAATTTCTTCATAAAAATTGTTCCATAATAAAAAATAATTTATAATTTTACATCCGATTTTCGGAAACACCTAAATAATTCAAAAATCTCATGTAAACGCAATAAAAACAGTTTGAAATTTTTTAAAAAAAAATAAAAAAATATATGGCAAAGCAAATCATTTTTATAATAACGCTGGCACTAACCTTAGGAGTTTTTGCTTATACGGTGCGCCGATTGTATTATTTTTTCCGAATCACCAAGCGATTTCCAATAAAAAACTATGCAAAGAGGTTTTGGTTGATGATGAACGTATCTTTTCTGCAAACAAAAATATTCCGCAAACCGTGGATTGGATTTTTACATGCGTTGGTGTTTTGGGGCTTCTGTGTAATTTTGTTAGGCAGTGTGGAAATGATTTTCGATGGGCTGACGGGCAGCGAAAGAGCCTTCTATATGGAAGGTTTTTTCTATAAATTTATTTTTGCCTCCGGCGATATTTTTGCGCTCATCATTCTTTTTGCCATTGTGGTATTCATCTTTCGCAGATTATTCCTAAAAATCAAACGGTTTTCGGCACGCGAACTCTCGCACCGCAATCATATTGATGCTTATGTGGCATTGTCGCTCATCCTTTTGCTGATGGTTTCTTTGTTGGCGATGAATGTGTTCTATTGTGTCGAAAATCCTGTGCCCTTGAAAGGTTTCTACCCCATCAGTTCGTTTTTGGCTGTATATTTGAAGGATATGGAACACGAAAGTGCGGTGATTTTGTACGAATTGAGCTGGTGGTGGCACATACTGTTGATATTTTTGTTTGCCAACATCCTCCCCTATTCCAAACATTTCCACGTTTTTCTTTCGGTGCCCAACACCTTCTTTAGTCGCCTCGATCCTTTAGGAAAATTGCCCAATATGGACACTATCACTAAGGAAATTAAGCTGATGATGAACCCCGAAACTGCGTTTGCTACCCCGGAAAGCGGCACGGCGGTGATTGAACGCTTTGGGGTGAAGGATGTGGAGGACATTACGTGGAAAAACTACTTCGATTCGCTCTGTTGCACGCAATGTGGACGCTGTTCATCGGTATGTCCTGCCAATCTAACAGGAAAAAAGCTCTCTCCACGAAAAATTATGATGGATGTGCGCGCCCGTATGAACCAAAAAGGACCCGGCATCATCAAAAATGGCAAAGATTTCGACGACGGCAAATCGTTGTTGAACAATTTTATCAACAAAGAAGAGATTTGGGCATGCACCACCTGCAATGCTTGCGCCAAGGAGTGCCCTGTGAACATCAATCAACCCACGCTAATTGTGGATTTGAGGCGCTTTTTGGTGATGGAAGAGTCATCAGCGCCCAGCGGGCTGAACCTGATGTTTACCAATATCACAAATAATGGCGCGCCCTGGCAATTCTCACCAGAAGACCGCATGAATTGGGCTAAAGATTTAAAAATTTCATGTAAATATGACTAAATGCTGACCAAAAATCACCATTTTATAATAGATAGTAACAATATTTAATAAATAATCACATGCAAGAATCAAAAAACATAGAAATACCCATCATGGCAGATGAATTTTCACAGGGACGCGAGCCGGAATATCTTTTTTGGGTGGGATGTGCAGGAGCTTTCGACGATAGATATAAAAAAGTGGCACGGGCATTCACCAAAATCCTCGTTCATGTCGGCGCGGACTATGCCGTGTTGGGCAAGGAAGAGACCTGCACCGGCGATCCTGCCCGACGTGCCGGAAATGAGATGCTCTATCAGATGCAGGCGTTGACAAATATAGCCACTTTCGACAATTATAAGGTGAAAAAGATACTAACTATATGTCCGCATTGCTACAATATCTTCAAAAATGAGTATCCCGACCTGGGGGGAGTCTATGAAGTGATTCATTACACGCAATTTCTGCAACAACTTATCCGTCAAGGTAAAATACAGATAGATTCTATGGTTTTTAACAATAAAAAAATCACGTTTCACGACCCCTGCTATCTGGGCAGAGCCAACAATGAGTATGAGGCGCCCCGCGCTGTGCTGAAAGCTATCCCTTCTCAACAGGTGGAGATGCCCCGCAACAAAAGTTTTGCCTTATGTTGCGGCGCGGGCGGCGGGCAGATGTTCAAAGAAGCCGAAACGGGCAACAAAGAGATATTCATCGAGCGCACCGAAGAAGCCCTGAAAACCGGAGCGGACATCATTGCATCGTCCTGCCCCTTCTGCATGACGATGTTGACCGACGGATTGAAATATAAGAACCGCGAAGAAGAAATTTTCAACTACGATATAGCGGAATTGGTGGTGATGGCGTTGGATATTTAGGGGTTTAGGCTTTAGGCTATTAGACTATTAGGTTTTTGGGGCTTAGACTATTAGGTTTTATAGGACTTATAAAAAATAGATTTCCGAACACCATTTTATCATTAAAAGAAATTTTACCATGACTCAAGCAGATGCTATAAATATCGTTAGACAATACGTTTTAAACCTGAACAATTCAGGCATCCCCATCTATAAAGCTTTTTTATTTGGGAGTTATGCGCGCAACCAAGCCAACGAAGAAAGCGATATTGATGTCCTGCTGATTTCTGATGCCTTCGACACCGATGACGATAGGATACTTTCCCAACCTTGGTCGCCCAAATATAGAATGGACTTCCGCATCGAGCCAATTGCCATAGGCAAACAACAATTTCTGTTGGACGATAGCTCAATTATCTTAGAAATGATACGCCAAGAGGGAGTGGAAATCAACTAAACCTCGCAATTCTAAAAACAATAGAACAATAGAACAATATAACAATCCCACTTTTTCGTTTTTCCCCACTCCACTCCCACTTTTCATGTTGAATTTTTCATTTTTCATTCAAAATCCCCCATTTTTCATGTTGAATTTTTAATTTTTCATTCCTTCAAAAAAAAAAAGTAGCCTTAAAATTTAGTTTTTCGACCCAATGTCCATAGACCAATACCTTAAAATTTAGTTTTTCGACCCAATGTCCATAGACCAATACCTTAAAATTTAGATTTTCGACCCAATGTCCATAGACCAATGCCTTAAAATTTAGTTTTTCGACCCAATGTCCATAGACCAATGCCTTAAAATTTAGTTTTTCGACCCATAGTTTCCTTCTGAGTATCTACCTATATAAATTTCATTTCTGTAGTCAACCGACATCTATCCGACTTCTTTAAAAATTTGTTTCCATATTTCTAAAATAAATCTTACATCTGAACAATATACCAAAACCGTCAGAGTTTATTATTATAACTGATAAAAAAACTTTTATATTTATTTTTCAGTTGAGGCAACCATTTCAAAAGATATAATGTCTAATAGTATAATTCACTAATTTTCATAAAAAACAAAAACCTATACTATGAGCCAAAAGATAAAAAAAGCT
>CAIWVT010000153.1 GCA_903916135.1 uncultured bacterium | reverse complement strand
TTATAGCCCCTTTTCAAGGGGTTGGGGTTTTCTCCTCGTTCTAAAATCCATATTCATCCGCACAGCGCAGCATCCGTGTTATCTGCGTTCTATCTTGTGTCATCCGCGTTCCATTCTTAATCATCCGCGTTGCGCAGCATCCGCGTCATCCCTGCCTGCCGAAAAGGCAGGCGCGTTCCAATCTTCGTCATCTGTGTTCCATTCTGTTGTGCATAGTTTGTAATACCGATACGCTATCTGCAATAGTCCAAGCCCGATATTCCCCACATTCCAAAGTATGGAAATTACTAGTCATTTTAGTGAAGCCTTCACTTGAAGTGAAGACTTCACTTGGTCCCAGTAAAATTGAAAATAACAGTTGCGCTATCGGCAATCAACCCAATTGGGTTTGGACTCAAATTATAGTATGTTATGGTATTAGTATCTCGCCTTTCAAAGTGCCCGAAGTGCAATCCGTAATTCGCACTTGTACATAATCACCTGTCGTGTGTTCCGAATCGGTGAACACCACTACTTTGTTTTGCGAAGTGCGCCCGGTCAATTGTCTTGACGAACGCTTGGATGTGCCTTCCACCAACACTTCGAACACCTTGCCCAAGTCCTTCTTGTTGCTTGCCAAAGAAAGTTCTTGTTGCAAAGCGATGATTTCGTTCAATCGTTGCGTCTTCACATCGTCGGGAACGTCGTCCGTCAAGGTTTCAGCGGCTTTGGTTCCTTCGCGCTGCGAATATTTAAACATAAAAGCATAATCAATTTTCGCTTCACGCATTGCGGAAAGCGTATCCTGATGGTCTTGCTCTGTCTCAGAACAAAATCCGGCAATAATATCTGTAGAAATAGCGCAATCGGGAATCGCTTTGTAAATTGCTTCTACCCTACTCAGATAATAATCGCGTGTATATTTGCGATTCATAAGCTTCAGCATCGTATCACTGCCCGATTGCAAAGGAAGATGTATCGCTTTGCATATATTTGGATAGGCGGCAATCACCGCAATCAAATCGTCGGACAAATCTTTGGGGTGCGAAGTCGCAAAGCGGATGCGGAGTGCAGGATTAATTTCAGCCACCATCTCCATCAATTTTGGGAAGCCTATATTATTATAGGTATAAGAATTCACATTTTGCCCCAACAGAGTAATTTCTTTGAAACCTTCGGAGAACAATTTCTTAGCTTCCGCCATAATAGTTTCCGGCTCACGGCTTCGCTCCTTGCCACGGGTGAAAGGAACCACACAATAGGAACAAAAGTTCTGACATCCGCGCATAATTGAAATAAATGCCGAAATGCCATTGGTGTTTATCCTAACGGGATTGATGTCCGCGTATGTTTCTTCGGCAGACAACATCACATTGAATGCCTTGTTACCCCCTTGAATAGATGCTATCAACTGCGGCAATTCGCGATAGGAATCAGGTCCTGCCACCAAATCCACTACGCCTTCGGCAAACAATTCTTCTTTCAAGCGTTCTGCCATACATCCAAGCAAGCCAATAATAAGCCCATTGTTTTTCTTTTTAAGAAATTTCAGATGTTTCAAACGGTTAAAAACTTTCTGTTCGGCATTGTCGCGAATCGAACAGGTGTTCAACAGTATCAAATCTGCTTTATTGATGTCGGGTTCAAATTCGAATAAATTATTTTTCAACACCGACGCAATAATTTCACTGTCCGAAAAATTCATCTGACAGCCGTAAGTTTCAATATAAAAGCCTTTTTTTTCCATACAAATTAAATCGTCTGCAAAGGTAATCAAACATATTGTTTAAAAATAAATCGCCTCTGAAAAAAAAATTTTGTTTTCCTTTGCAAAAATTTCAATCATACCATATATTTATAGAATGATAAAAAACCTAGTTATAGTCGAATCACCTGCAAAAGCAAAAACAATAGAAAACTTCTTAGGAAAGGATTATGTAGTCAAATCCTGCTTCGGTCATATCCGCGATTTATCCACGAAGGATATAAGCATTGACATCGAAAATGGCTTTATGCCGTTGTATGAAATCCCCGAAGACAAAGTAAAAGTAGTAAGCGAACTTAAGAAAAACGCTAAGGAAGCCGAAATGGTATGGTTAGCATCCGATGAAGACCGCGAAGGAGAAGCTATTTCGTGGCACTTAGCTGAGGCACTGAATTTGGATAAAAAGAAAACCAAACGCATCGTGTTTCACGAAATCACCAAGAATGCTATAACGGAAGCCATTTCGAATCCACGCACCATCAACATTGATTTGGTGAATGCACAACAGGCACGTCGTGTCCTCGACCGATTGGTTGGCTATGAATTATCACCATTATTATGGAGAAAGATTCGTCCAGCTTTGTCAGCAGGAAGAGTTCAATCTGTGGCTGTCAAATTGGTTGTCGAACGCGAAGACGAAATAAAAAACTTCAATGTAACGTCTTACTATAAAGTAACAGGAAACTTTACCATATTTAAAGACGGCAAGACGTATAAAATAAAAGCGGATCTATCCTCACGGTTTAAAACCAAAGAAGAAGCGAAAGCATTTCTCAAAAAATGTATTGGCGCAAGCTATATTGTACAAGATGTGGAAACAAAGCCAACAAAAAAATCACCTGCACCACCCTTCACTACATCAACTCTTCAACAGGAAGCGAGTCGCAAACTTGGATTTTCTGTTTCACGAACTATGGTAATTGCTCAACAATTATACGAAGACGGAAAAATAACGTATATGCGTACCGATTCCGTAAATTTGTCCAACATGGCATTGGCTATGGCGAAAAACGTGATTGAAATAGATTTCGGCGAAAACTATGTGAAGATTCGCAACTACAAAACTAAGAGCAAAGGAGCTCAAGAAGCCCATGAAGCTATCCGACCCACCTATTTGAATAAAAGTAGTATCAGCGGAACCAACGATCAGAAGAAACTTTATGATTTAATTTGGAAACGTACCATCGCATCTCAAATGAGTGATGCTGAATTGGAAAAGACCAATATAAATATAAGTAGCAAATCCTTTCAAGAACTATTTATCGCAAGCGGTGAAATTATTAAATTTGACGGGTTCTTGAAAGTGTATCTCGAATCCTCGGATGAAGAGGATGAAGAAACGCAAAAGGGATTGTTACCTCCAATAAAGAAAAACGATGTGCTTGATGCAGAAGAAATAACTGCAATGGAGCGTTACACGCAACATCTACCCAGATACACAGAAGCCAGTCTGGTGAAAAAACTCGAAGAATTAGGAATTGGACGACCTTCTACGTTTGCACCGACCATCTCCACCATTCAGAAAAGGGAATATGTGGTGATTGAAAACAAAGACGGCATCAACCGCAATTTCGTTTGCCTTACATTGATTGACACAACTATTACAGAAACCAAAAAAACCGAAAACAATGGAGCCGAAAAAGCAAAACTTTTTCCAACCGACATAGGTGTTTTGGTTACTAATTTCTTATCAGAACATTTCAAAAATATCCTCGATTATAATTTCACTGCCAAAGTTGAAAAAGAATTTGACGAAATTGCTGATGGTAATTTAGTCTGGAATCAGATGATAAAAGAATTTTACGTTCCATTTCATGAACAAATAGACGAAACACAAAAAACTTCAAAAAAAGTAAGCGGTGAACGTCTCTTAGGTGTGGATACAACTTCCGGTAAAAACGTATATGTGAAATTAGGACGATTTGGTCCCATGATACAGATTGGAGAAAACACCGATGAAGAAAAACCAAAATTTGTTGGTTTATTAAAAAGCCAATCCATGGATACCATCACCCTTGAAGAAGGATTAGCACAGTTTTTGTTTCCCAAATTGATTGGAAAATACCAAGATGAAGATGTTTTCGTTGGTTTTGGTCGTTTTGGTCCGTATATAAGATATAAAGGAACATTCACTTCATTGCAGAAGACTGATGATCCATTAACTGTATCTTTGCCAAGAGCCATTGAACTTATCGTGGAAAAAAGCCTAAAAAACGAAAAGTCCTTTATCAAAGAATTTGCAGAAAACCCTGAAGTGAAAGTGATAAATGGGCGTTATGGACCCTATATTTCTGCAATGAAACAGAATTATAAAATTCCGAAAGGTACGAATCCCGTAAGGCTTACTTTGGAAGATTGTTTGCGCATTGCAAACGAAACCACTGCCACAAGTAAACCCAAAAAG
>CAIWVT010000152.1 GCA_903916135.1 uncultured bacterium | reverse complement strand
TTATTGCAAAACCAACGTTTCAATCTATATGAATCATCTACAAAGAGAAAAAAAGACCGTCACCGTGATGATTCAGCTTTATTGCCGAAGGAATCATCATCAGAAAGCTTTATGTGAGAGTTGCTCTACCCTACTGCGCTATGCTGAGAAGCGTATAGATAGTTGCAAGTTTGGCATGGAGAAACCCAATTGTTTGGATTGCACGGTGCATTGCTATAACAAAGAGAAACGGGAGGCGATACGCGTGGTGATGCGCTATGCAGGTCCGCGCATGGTGGTGTATCATCCCTTGATTGCTATCAGGCATTTGCTTAGAAGCAAGAAAAAGGATGCGTTATAAGCATAAGTCAACAAGAAAAAGCCACAATATTGCCACGAAGACACAAAGACTCGAAGAACACAAAGTTTTGCTAAGTTCCTTATTCAGCCTAACAGCGCTTTGTGCCTCTTTGTGCCTTTGTGTCTTGGTGCCTTTGTGTCCTTGTGCCTTTGTGCCTTTGTGTCTTTGTGTCCTTGTGCCTTTGTGTCCTTGTGCCTTTGTGCCTTTGTGCCTTTGTGTCTTTGTGCCTTTGTGTCTTGATGTCCTTCTTCGTGGGAATTCTTTTCTTTAAGGGAAAGAAAAAAAATACCTTTCGATAATCGCAATTATCGTAACTTTGCATCCTATTAATATACCAACACTATGAGCGAACTCTATCCTTTAAAATTTCAACCTATCTTCAAAGATAAGATTTGGGGCGGCAACAAAATTGCCACCATACTGAAACAAAATTATGCACCTTTATATAACTGTGGTGAAGTGTGGCTTGTTTCGGGCATAGCCGATGAACCGAGCGTGGTTACGAACGGCTTTTTGGCAGAGAATTCGTTACAGGATTTGGTGGAGATTTATATGGGCGATTTGGTGGGCGATGGTGTGTATGAGAAATTTGGTGACGAGTTTCCTTTGTTGTTTAAATTTATCAATGCCGAAGATTATTTGTCGGTTCAGGTGCATCCCAATGATGAACTCGCCATGGATCGTCACGACTGTTTGGGCAAGACTGAGATGTGGTATATCATCCATGCCGATGAAGGGGCTGAGTTAATAAGCGGTTTCAAACCAAAGACCGAGAAACCTGACTATTTGAAGCATCTGAAAGCGAATAGTCTGCAAGATATATTGAACTATGAACAGGTGAAGCGCGATGATGTGTTTTATGTGCCTGCGGGATTGGTTCATGCGGTGGGTCCGGGCATTTTGTTAGCCGAAATTCAGCAATCGTCGGACATCACCTATCGGATATATGATTGGGACCGATTTGATGTGTCGGGCATGCAACGCGAATTGCATACCGAATTGGCACTCGATGCGATTCAATTTGAAGAACCTTCCCACAAATCGCATCCCGCTTCGGTGAAGAACCGCGAAGTGCTGTTGCAGGAATCGGACTACTTCAACGTGCGTTTGATTGATGCCGATAAGCGATTGGAAATGGATTATATCGCTGTGGATTCGTTTGTGGTTTATTTGTGTACGGAAGGGAGTTTTGATTTGGTATATCCCCACGGCACAGAGCAGGTGAACATCGGCGAAGCCATACTGATACCCGCCGAAATAAAGGAAGTGGCGATTGTGCCTACCCCCACGTGTAAGATATTAGAAACCTATATAAAATAAAAGATATGACCACAAGAGATATTATTTTCAGTCGCAAGAGCCAAGCCGTGATGGAAGGCGCGGGCGTGCTGTTGAACAGAGCCATCGGACATCAAGACCTGCCAAGGTTCGACCCTTTCCTGATGCTCGACGATTTTCGTTCCACCAATCCTGCCGACTATCGTCGCGGGTTTCCGTGGCATCCGCATCGCGGCATTGAAACCATCACCTATTTGATACAAGGTGCTGTGGAACATGCCGACAGTTTGGGCAACAAAGGCGTGATTGAGTCGGGCGATGTGCAATGGATGACGGCAGGCAGCGGTATCATACATCATGAAATGCCTGTGGTGAAAGCCGATGGCATCCTGTTTGGCTTTCAGTTGTGGGCAAATCTGCCTGCTTCCCACAAAATGATGCCACCGCGTTATCAAGACATCAAAAGCACAAGCATCCCCGAAGTGATTACCGCTTCGCAATGTAAAGTGCGGGTGATTTGCGGCACCTTCGAAAACACCCAAGGTCCCGTGACGGATATTATCACCAATCCAACGTATTTGGATATAGAAATACCTGCGCATACGGAGTTTTGTTTGCCCACCGAGGCGGAACACAATCTGTTTTGTTATGTGATAGGCGGTTCAGGCTATTTTTGTGGCACAACGCAGAATGAAACTATCTTGAAAAATCATTATGCTGAAAACAAAACTGTGCTGCTTTTCAATCATGGCGAGCAATTGGCGGTGCATACTCACGAAAGCACTATGCGTTTCATTTTATGTGCCGGCAAACCCATCAACGAGCCCATTGCATGGCACGGACCCATAGTGATGAACACCGATGCGGAAATTGAAACGGCTTTTGATGAATATCAAAATGGGAATTTCATTAAATAGACGAGAAATAGTGTAGCCTATTGAAATGTTTTGGTGTAATTTTATCTTCGTATGTTCTACCTTGCATGTTATTGATTCGTTTCGATGAGGACTCCAATCTACTTGCTGCTTGCGTTGCTATTGTTCGGCTGTCATAGTACGCCCAAAACAGATATTCCTGCGCTTACATCCTTGGATACATCCAATAAAACCTCCGTCTCTACCAAGGCAGCGGAGACAAAAGCGCCTCTTTATACTTCAAACATAAATCATAACATGGGAAATAGTAAGGCAGGCGCAATTAAAAATGCAAACAAAACTACCATTAAAGAAGATGTGCAAACTGAAGAAGTCAAATTAGAACCTAAATATTATATCAAGCCGGGAAGCATTCGCAATACTTTTGTGCCCTATCTTGGAGGCATCCACTTTAAGAGTTTTACGGTTAATAGTGAAGATACAAGAGTGGGTTGCTCGGGTGGAAACTCTACCATTGCCTTCGCGGTAGCAAATGTTCGAGATACATTTTATATAGAGAACGAAAACTTGCGCAAACTGAATTTTACATACGAAGCCAACGGCGGTTTGGCATGGGCAGCTCAAGGCAAGAATCCTTCTAAAGGATATATTTCAGGGAAACTGCTTCCCGACTCCACGTGGCATATCCAAATCAATGTGTGGCTCATGACCATAGACCAACACCTTGAACAAAAGCAGGAACAACAAATCAAATTAAATCAGATTTTCAAACGTTAAACCTGAACCTTTTGATGTATTATCGAAATATTATACCTTATATATAATGATAAACTTTATGGATACATTTAAATCAATCATAATGAAGATAATCATGAGGGTGTTATGTGCGGCAATGCTTTGGACAAGTGTGTTACTCTTTTGTCTGACTTCTACATCATGCGTCCATTTGCATCATGATAAATTCGGGAGAGAATTTAACGAGGTGCGCATCAAACTTGGCTTGCCTATCATCAAAAGATGGTGGCGGCGCGATGCTTCGATGTTTTATCCCGCACCCACACACTACACGCTTTGGTTTACCGATAGTCGCCCGAAAGACATCACCCTCCCCTATCATGCCTACAAAGCCATCTATTACACAGGCGACACCTTGATAGCCGAACGCGACACTTATCTCAATGCGAATTTCAAATGGTTCAACACAGCTGAGCAAAGTGATTCCTTGCAAGACAGCTTGCGCAGAACATTTGCACACTATCATGCCTTGGAGATCATCTATGTATATAAATCTTTAAATTGCGGTGGACAAGATTTCTCTAAATATCCCGTAGGATTTAATTATAGCATTATGGGCGTAAAAGATGGTTTTGCCGACAACCAAACGCTCACCAAACGACAAGCGGAGGGTATTTTGCGAGGGTGGAATGTGAGTCGTTTAAATTATTAAACCATCTACTAAAGAGACGAAAGCGAATAATAACATCATAAATAAACAAGAAATACGTTATTACAGTTTTAAACAAAAACTATTATGACTTACAAAGAGACACAGAAATTTAAACAAATTTGGATATGGTTATTATTGATTGCGGTGGCAGCCACCACGATTGGCATTGTGGGTTATGGATGCTATCAACAACTATATCTTGGCATACAATTTGGCGATAATCCCACGGGCGATGCCGCATTGCTTTTTACGTTTATATTGATTGTGTTTTTCAATGCAGCGATCATTGCCATGTTTGCGTTTGCCAAGTTGACCACCATGATTGACGAACAAGGCATTCACTATAGATTTTTCCCCTTTCATTTCAAGATGCGCACCATAGCTTGGAATCAGATTGACCATTATGAAGTGATACAATACAAACCGCTCATTGACTACGGCGGTTGGGGCATCCGCTATGGCAGAGGCAAAAAAGCCTATAATGTTTCAGGAAACAAAGGCTTGCAAATCTATATGAAAACAGGCAAGAATCTGCTTATCGGCACACAGCAAGAGAAGGAATTGGAGGAGTTTTTGAGGACGATGGGGAGGTAAGGTGATTGCGAATTGATATAACAACGGTTTATATTTCATGAAGAAAACATTTTTTATAGAGTGAAGTCTATGACAAAAGCCTATAAAGATATTTTTGGTGAAGGCAGAGACTACCGCCGAATTGGATTAAGTCTATCAATGTTAGGGTCTATATAACACCCATTTTTTTCTATTAATAAAACATAAATATCTGGTTCGTGGAGAAACTCAATATTTCCTCCAAGAATGTCCTCAAATCTTGTCTTGACAATTTCCTTGCAATCAATAATCCTATTATAAAAGTCTTGGGGAAATAACATCGAGTCTGTTAGTGGACCGATTAATCTGTCTATTTCGTTTTTTGAAATATTTTCAGTCGATGCATCATCGATAATTGTTTCATGTGTCAAGGAATTCAAAGAAATATTAAACACATTTTGTATTTTAATAATAAGATATGGCCAATCCTTGATTTCTCTAGTCTTTAATGTGTATTTTGAGTTCCAATATGCATCAAGTTCAATTGAAATAATAATTTCATTCGTAGCATTATATTTAATTATCACAAAATAAGAGTCATGGAGTGAGACATATTTTAAAAATATTTCAAAGGTAGTTTTAAAAGATTTAGCCCAGTCAAATGTGTCATTGAGTATCGCATTTGAGAACCAGTGTGAATCCTTATTTTTTTTAAATCCTAATATCATAAAAATATTATTGCTTACGTTTTGTTTCCAACTTAGGCTGTTATTCCCATATATCTACAACCCCATCCAATCACCAACCATCCTTCCATAAATATAATAGACAACAAAGATAAATATTTTCTGATTACGATTGAAAATATTCGGCATAAAAAAACATTCATGTAATTTATTTCTTGTTATTATCATAACACCTATACTGCGTTCACATGAGTAAGCATGAATATTACAAAACAAACAAAGTAGGAAATGAAAGTAAAAACCTTCTTGGAAACATTGCCTATTCAGTGAATAAACAACTTGTTACAGGTATCTTACTTCCTCTCTGGCATTAGACAATTATTGTCAAATCTATCATTTCTGCTGCTCGTGCGATACGAACAACTGTTCGCGTGATACGAACAACTGTTCGTGTAACACCAGCAACTGTTCGTGTGACGACAACAACTGCTCGTGCAACACCAACAACTGTTCGTGTGACGACAACAACTGTTCGTGTGACGACAACAACTGTTCGTGTAACGACAACAACTGTTCGTGTGACGACAACAACTGTTCGTGCGACGACAACAACTGTTCGTGCGACGACAACAACTGTTCGCGTGATACGAACAACTGTTCGTGCGATACGAACAACTGTTCGTGCGATACGAACAACTGTTCGTGCGATGCGAACAACTGTTCGTGCGATGCGAACAACTGTTCGTGCGATGCGAACAACTGTTCGTGCGATACGAACAACTGTTCGCGTGATACGAACAACTGTTCGTGCAACACCAACAACTGTTCGTGTGACGACAACAACTGTTCAGTGACGACAACAACTGTTCGTGTGACGACAACAACTGTTCGTGTGACGACAACAACTGTTCGTGCGACGACAACAACTGTTCGTGCGACGATAACAACTGTTCGTGCGACGACAACAACTGTTCGTGCACAACGAACCGTAATTCTGCTCGCGGGGCGATGATTCCCTTGCGTTAACATTAGTTTAAATTCTTAAAATTAGCCCGTTTGCACGTGCGTGAGGGATGTAAACGGTTAGATAATTAACACAAAACTCTTTAAAAAAGAGCTTTATTAGGTAAGGATTTTAAATCTTAAATCATAAATCTCGTTCGGCAGAAGTTCCAACCTCTGTCCCTCCTATCCTTTTAGTCTCCCGAAAAATTCGATAGGTGAAGCCTTCACATGGAGTCGCTCCAAATAGCAAAAAAAAATACTTTACAACATGCTGCTGCATGCTCCATTTCTCAAACGCATAAAATTTCTCACCATCATAAATGCTAAGAGAAATAAAAGTAATATCTTTGCAGCCACATACTAAAATTTCACTAAGCAAACATTCACTCATAAAATAATAGCACTAACGCACATGACGAATTCATCCAAACTGTATCCTATAGTATTCCTATTTCTTTTCTTTATTGTTATAAATATCACCAAAATATCTGCTCAAACTCCTAACACCGCCAGCATCAAAGGTATGGTGATAGAAAAATCGAGCCGCACTGCCTTAGAATTCGTAAACATTGCCTTATTCAGAGCCTCCGATAGCACACTTGCACTTGGCACGATTACCGACAAACAGGGTGCTTTCATCTTATCCAACCTTTCCAATGGCAACTATTATCTTCGCATAAGTTTCATTGGTTTCGAGACCATTTTTATTCCTGCTATAATCATTTCACCCACCAATCAGCAAATAAATTTGGGCACCACTGCCATCAAGAGTTCCACAAGTTTGTTGGGTGGAGTAGAGGTTACTGAAAAAAAATCTGTTTACGAAACTTCCATTGATAGAAAAATATATAATGTAGGTTCCGACATGATGAGTGCCTCCGGATCAGCAAGTGATATACTTCAGAACGTGCCTTCTGTCAATTTAGATGTGGATGGCAACGTAAGTTTGCGCGGTTCAACCAATGTTACCATATTTATTAACGGGCGTCCTTCGCCCATGATGAAACTCAATAGTGCCGATGCCTTGCAACAAATTCCCGCTGCCAACATTGAGCGTGTGGAAATCATCACCAACCCTTCCGCCAAATATAAACCTGATGGGACCACGGGTATCATAAATATTGTGATGAAAAAAGGAACAAAAATTGGCATCAACGGTTCTGTGAATGTCAACATGGGCAACAATTGGCGCTATAATGCAGGATTCTCTCTGAATTATAAACCCGGAAAAGTCAATATATTTGCCGGATATAGCTTCCGTCAAGACGACCGCCTGCGTTATCATACATATCATCGCCATCAATATGATTCTTTGGGCACTTTTATGAACACCTACGACAAAAATTCCATAGCAAAATACCGACCCTTATCGCATACAGCCAACTTGGGCATGGATTATAACATTAACGATAAAAATACTTTAGGCATTTCAGGCAATTTGATTTACAGAATCTTCGACCGCAATGAAGATGCTCAAACCTTGCAAAAAGATTCTGTGGACCAATTGACCAACGATTTCAACCGCAATCGTCTCACCAATCAATTTGAATACGAAACAGAAGTTACTGCCTATTACGAACATAAATTTAAGAAAGAAGACCATCAACTTCGCTTCGAAGCCACCTATTCTTCTCAATTAGAAAAAGAAAACAATCGTTTCACCGAAATCTATCGCATCCCTTCAAATCCAAACGCCTATGATAATTCCTTGATTGAAGAAAATAGTAAACTTTTAGAATGTTCGGCAGAATATACCTATCCCATCAACGATGAATCAGAGTTTGAGGCAGGCTACGCGGGTGAATTCACCCGTTTAGATTTGAATTACGTGTCTGAATACCTTAAAAATGGTTCTACTGAATGGATAAAAAACGTACAACAATCCAATCATTTTCTGTTGAACCAAGATGTTCATGCGCTCTATGCCACCTATTCCCATAAATTTGGTTCTTTTAGTCTCCTTGGCGGGATACGTGCCGAACAAGTCAATCTCACTTCTCATTTGCTTACGCTCGATTCCTTGATTCCGAACAATTATTTCAAGATATATCCCACCTTACATTTGTCTTACGACCTTTCGGAAACATCGCAACTCCAGTTAAACTACAGCAAACGCATCAATCGCCCCGAAACCGACGAATTGAATCCTTTTCCCGAATATGACGACCCTCGCAACCTACATGCAGGGAATCCTTTCATTAAACCCGAGCAAATTCACTCAGTTGAATTTGGTTATCAATTGAAAAACGACCATATAACCTTTGTGCCGACCTTGTTTTATCGTTATAAATATGATGCTTTCACCGAGATGACCACATTTATTAACGATACCACAGTGTTTCACACCATAGAAAATCTGTCGAACGAACAATCCACAGGTTTAGAACTCGTAATAAACAGTAGTATAAAAAAATTCATGACAATCAATTTCAGTGCCAATGGCTTTTTAGATCAGATAGATGCCACCAACCTTGGATATTCATCCAAGAAGACCGCATTTTCATGGAATGCCAAATTAGGATTGAGTTTTAACCTAACGAAAACAACCATGCTACAGCTAAATGGATTCTATCGGGCTGCAGAACTTTCGCCTCAAGGGCAAGAATTGCCAATTTATTCAGTGAATGTTGGTATGCGTCAAGATTTGCTCAACAAGAAACTCTCTATTTTGTTGACCGTATCAGATATATTCAACACATTGCGCTGGGCAAGCGAAATCAACACGCCAATCATGGATGAAAAAATCTTTGGGAAGCGCAGGTCGCAGATTGTTTATCTGGGGCTTTCGTGGCGTTTCGGTAAAAACCTAAAGAAACAAGACGAGCTTAAATTTGACGATAGAATGGGGATGTTATAGGAATTTATTCTGCAATAATAAACTTGCCTATGCCCATCAAAGATGAATCTGATACTATCTGATAGAAATACATACCATTCTTCAATGCTTCTTTTTCAATTGTTATGAAATGTGAATCTCCAAGTAAGGATGTTCTAACGATGCTACCGTTCATATCATAAATAATCATAACTCCATTATGTATTGAAACGTCTGGAGAGATAATTAAATTAGCCGATGTTGAAAATGGATTGGGGACCAATTGGGTGTTATTTTCTTTTTTGGTTTCCTTGGTTGAAGTATAAACAGGACTTGATGCTAACCAAATGGTGGCATTAATAATTAGTCGCTCATGATTTCCGCTTGCATCAGCAATCCAACCATCATAAAGCCCATCATTTGTATCGCCGCTACCATCATCGCAAGGCGAGCTGTCGCCTATTCCAACAACTCTTCCAGCACCATATTTAGCTCGAGCCACCATCACATTCGTAGAGCCAGTGGTTGATGAACCTGTCTTATAAACAATACCTTTTACAGTGGAATTATTTGTAGTGCTTAGTGTCATGGTGGTGCCATTGCTCCACATCACTTGAGTAACATTGCCCATCGGACCGTGCAACAAGGTATCCGTAGGAAGGCTAGCCACATTGCTCGACGTTTGTGAAAGATCAATATGGTCGAAATGAATCCCAAAAGGATGGATGGAGAGGGTATCCATTAAATCGTTAAATATCACAGGGGGGTCATTTCCATCGTTATTACGGTCGGCACCTGCATGGTCGGCAACCATAAATAAACCACCTCCATTTTGAACAAATTGTAGAATAGCAGTTTTTTCAGTGGTAGTAAATAGGGTCTGCTGAAAAACATTTTTCCTATTGGTATTAAGCTATTTATAGCTATATTTGCACAAATTAATGCAAGGGAATATGAAAAAAGCTCGCAAAACGTGTGCACTTACACCCAAATATCAGAGTCCAAATCAGCTAAT
>CAIWVT010000151.1 GCA_903916135.1 uncultured bacterium | reverse complement strand
TGGAGAATCCGCGCAAACTGTACCACTAAATCCGCGACAAAGTGGTCCACCCAATCCGCACTAAACTGGTCCACCTATTCCGCGGCAAACTGTACCACCTAAAACACAAAAAGTCAGCTGTTTTTCAAACCATATCTTGTAAAGATTAATATGGTATCTTACCATAAATCAATACTAATATGGCAAATAAAAACATCGACATGAGCAAACTAAGACAAATCCTTAAATTTACCTTAAAACACCATCAGGGAACACGTGTAATACGAGATATGACAGGTGTTTCAAGAACGACAATTCAAAAGTATATCACACAGTTCCGCGAATTAATGATACCATGGGATGAGCTATCATTGCTGAGCGACAAAGAGTTGCATGATTTATTTCATACTAATCCAGAGCTGCCTGAGCCTCCTGAAAGAGAAAAAGAACTTTATGCATTATTTCCTCAGATGGAAAAGCGCATGAAACAACCAGGAATGACCCTCCAAAAGCTATGGAAAGAGTATTCAAAGAATAATATTGATGCTTTTCAAAGAACTGGATTTTACAAACATTACCTTAAATGGAAAGGACGTTCACATCCATCCATGCACATGGTACATAAAGCTGGGGACAAGATGTTCGTTGATTTTACGGGGAAGAAACTTGAGATAATAGATGAACAAACAGGAGAAATAAGTGCTATGGAGGTATTTGTTGCAATACTCGGAGCCAGCCAATTAACCTATGTTCAGGCTATAGAGAGCCAGGATAATGCAGATTTTATAATGTGTTGTGAAAATGCCTTACATTACTTTGGTGGAGCTCCGGCAGCTATTGTACCTGATAATTTAAAGTCTGCTGTTACTAAAAGCAGCCGTTTTGAACCAATTCTTAATCAAAACTTCGAGGCATTTGCAGAGCATTATGGAATGATTGTGCTGCCTGCAAGGGCTTATAAGCCCAAGGACAAATCATTAGTAGAGGGTGCTGTAAAGATTTCTTATAACCGGATTTTCACTAACCTGCATGGACAAGAGTATAATTCTCTACCAGCTTTAAATGAAGCTATAATGAAACATCTTGAAAACCACAATAAAGCATCATTTACAGGGCGCACTTACTCACGCATGGATCAGTTTACGGAGATGGAACAACAGACATTGCAACCCTTGCCTTCAATGCGTTTTGAGATGAGAGAGAACGTTCAGGTAACTGTGATGAAGAACGGACATGTGTGTCTTCATCGTGATAAGCATTATTACAGTGTTCCCTTCATTCATGTGGGCAAAAAAATAAAGATATTTTTTTCTAAAAGTACAGTTGATATTTATTACAAATATGAGCTGATAGCCACTCATCAACGTATAAAGAGTCCACACACCTATACTACTGAAGCCGCTCATATGGCAACTTACAACAATCAACTTTTAGATTGGAACCCTCAGCGTTTTATAGAAGAGGCGAATAAAATTCATGAAGATGTAGGGCTTTATATTGCGTTAGTAATATCAAAGAAAGCACATCCGGAACAGGCTTATAAATCCTGTATGGGAATACTTTCATTTGGTAAACGTATCAGTAATGAAAGGCTTATCAATGCTTGCAGACGTGCACATCAGTACGGATATTATAATTTTAAAGCTATTGAAAACATCCTGCAAAGAAATTATGATCAATATGAAATAGACGATGTTATGCCTCCAATGCCTGATCATGAAAATATCAGAGGTGAAGAATATTATAAATAAAAACAAATAAATAACCCCAAAAACAAAATTATGATGAATGAAGAGATAGTAAAAAAAATGAAAGAGATGAGGCTCTATGGTATGCTTAGAGCCTTTCAGACAAGTCTGGTGTCAGACACAATGAACAATCTTACAAAGGATGAGATGATTGCCCAACTGGTAGAAGAAGAATGGGATGACCGATATAACAGGAGGATTGCGCGCATCACGCAAAGTGCCAAGTTCCATTACAAAGCGTCAATAGAACAGATGAATTTTAATATAGACCGCGGTATAGACAAGAATCAGGTGATGCGTCTTGCAGAATGTACATTTATAAAGAATAAAGAAAATATTATGATTACCGGCAGTACTGGTATAGGGAAAAGCTATCTTGCTTCTGCTATTGGTCAACAGGCTTGCAATTTAGGGTACAAAGTGATGTACTATAATGCCACAAAACTTTTTGCTAAACTAAAAATGGCAAAAGCAGACGGTTCTTATATTAACGAGATTGCTAAAATGGAGCGTCAGCAGTTACTTATTCTTGATGACTTAGGAATACAGCCCCTCGATGCACAAAGTCGTTCTGCGTTAATGGAAATCATTGAGGACAGGCATGAAAAAGCATCCACGTTGATTACTTCACAGGTTCCTGTAGCTAAATGGTATGATATAATTGGGGAAAAGACTATAGCTGATGCAATTATGGACAGAATAATCCATAATGCTCATAGATTAGAACTTTCAGGGGAATCATTAAGAAAAAAATATCTAAAAAAGGGAGAATTAAATATTAACTAATAAAATTAACTAAATTTGTATAATGAAAAACAGCAGTATAAAATGGCAATTTGTGCAATTAACTTTAGCGGTACAGTTTACTGCGGAATAGGTGGTCTACTATGCGCGGAATATCCACCTGACATATAAGCTGATTCAAACCTGCTTTGATGGTATCCACCAGGATTTGTAAAACTCCAAGTTGGGTTCAAAACTAAAAACCAATCGTCAAAAATATTTATAAATGAGCTTCTAAAGGCAAGACTTCTGAAACAAATTATGTGAAGCTCCTTTTTATTAATCATTTCAAAAATTACAGTCTTTGTAGATTCGTTTTTCCCTTTCCACTTAACTCGCTTTTGGCTAGGAGCTTTTGAATTATTAGCGAATCTAAAAATTCCTTTTTTGCCATAACATTCAATTTGCTTTATCTTACAAAGTTCCATGAGCGTATTGCGAAGTAAATGTTTGAATACTCTTTTATTGTCTTCTCCACTATCGTAAAACTCCTTACAACCAATTGATGTAACAGTGCCTTTGTCAACAATATTTCTAAATGGTTCTTTATCATCGTTTAAATTTTTGAAGGTATAAAAGCAGTTCTCATGAAGCAACCAGTCAACTGCTTTGCTATTATAATTTCTAATTGCCCTTCTAACCATTTTTGATTTCTTCATGTTTTTTATTGGCTTTTTACCAATAGAAAATAAGTAATCATTTAAATTTGCT
>CAIWVT010000150.1 GCA_903916135.1 uncultured bacterium | reverse complement strand
AATCTTTTTTAGATCAGTTTAATAATCATAAAATTGGCATTTTTGATGCTCCGGGAGATAGAAGTGATGAGGAAATAACTCAACTGGGCATGTTGGCAGCTTCTATGTTTAATGAAGTAATAATTTATGATGGTGTACATAGCAGAGGCCGTATAAATGGTGAAGTAAGCGAGCTTTTAGTTAAAGGTTTACTGATGGAGAATTTTACTCAAGAAAATATTAAAGTTGTAGTTTGTCATGATGATGCAGTAAATAGTGTAATAAATTTCACAAATAATGAAAATTTTATAGTCTTACTTACAGCTCAAAGTGAAGTATGCTATAAAATTCTTAAGGGAAATAATGTAATATAATAAAAAAGAATATTTTAATGTGATTTATTTTTTGATTCAGAGAAAATAGCATGAGATATATTGATTGAATTTGATAAATAAGCATTAAATTTGTAAAAAAAAATAATATGGAAAATGAAAATTTAAATTCTGAAGAGGTTAAGAAAAAGGGAATCAATGATATTGATTATCTTGTAAGAGCAGATAATGTGAGATTAATTCATGAACAGGATTTTTTAGAATTAATCATGGCTAATGAACCTGATTTTTATGTTAGGCAGATTGCAGTGGCTAATATCATTGATGAAAAACTACTTGAAAAAGTAGCCAAGAATGATGTTGATTATCATGTCCGCATTGATGCAGTGAGAAGAATAAAGAATAATGATGTGCTTTATGAAATTGCTATTAATCAGGATGAAGATTATTATATATGTAAAGAGGCTGTGATGGCCATAAGTTCACCAGAAATTTTGCATAAAATTGTAACCGAGGCCTTTGATAAGGATATAAAATCTGTTGCAATAGGCAAGATAACAGACTCAACAATGTTATATAATATTGCAAGTACAGCTCAGGATTTTTATGTTAGGTCAGATGCAATTAAGCATATAAAGGATATTGGTGTGCTTGAAAAAATTGCCAAGACTGATGAAGATTATTATGTGAGAGCTGTTGCCACTCAACAAATTGAAGATGAACAGATCTTATTTGCTATAGCTCTGAACGATAAAGATTATTATGTGCGTAAGGAAGCTGTTTTGAAAATCAATGATGATAAAAATTTGATTGAAGTCATTCAAAATGACGAAGACCATCATGTTAGAAAAACAGCACTTGAAAAAATAAAGGATATTAATCTTATCAAAGAAATAGCGCTTGATGAATCTGACCGTTATCTCTCCAGGTTTGCTCAAAAAATTCTGGAAGAAAGAGAGGAGAATGTTAAAATACCACAGATAAAAGATGAAATTAATACTATGGATATAGAATCAGATAGAGGTGAACATAGTTTTGATAATGGAGAGGAAACTTCAAGATAAGAATATTTTGTTTTTGTTAAGCTATACGCATTAATTATTTTTATAAATATAAATGGTTTGATTTTTATTGTGGCGTGGATTCAGTCGATGCATCAAACGATCCATAAAGCTCGAATAAATTATTTTTTCCGGAACAATATCAGGTAAAACTTGTTTAACGGTAGCAATTCTTTCGGGGATATCATTTTCACCAAAGAACAAAACAAATTGCGGATATTTATTTTTATCAAGAGTTGCTAATTGGCTCTTTAAATTGCTAATAGAATGGCTTTTACTTAGCATATAAATTCCTACATCCCATTTTCCTAAATAAAACAAAGGCATCATATCAGGTTCATCAGAATTCATATCATTAAGAAGAATTGATGTGATATTTTTTTTATAATGATTTAGATAATACATTGATTCGCATCTTGATTGTTTTGAATAATTAACCGTAACAAAAGGTAAAGCAATAAAGTTTAGCGTCCAAAAAAATATCCAAGATACTT
>CAIWVT010000149.1 GCA_903916135.1 uncultured bacterium | reverse complement strand
TCGAAAAAATATTTAACGATATCAAAAATCAAAAAGACCTGGATGATTTCCGCATTGCCAGAGAGATCAAAAAAGGGATCGGTAAAGCTCTGGCTGATGCCGTGATCCTTGAACCCAATTTTGCCGGAATGGGTTTTAGTTTTAAGAAAATGATTGAGTACTTTAAAAACAAGTAAGGCAGTAACATTAAAAGTTACATTTAATACAAAACCTGGCATCACTACCGGGATCATTACTTTTTCTATTTTTACAATATCGCAACACTTTTTACAATTTCTGCCTTAAAAATAGCTACTCTATTAATTACCGTTGTAAAGTATCTACACGTGCTACAATATTTTCTTTTCCATAATTAGTGTCTGTCTCTAAAGTCATGTTTTTTTAAACTTTCACATCGTTTTTTTGGTTGTCAATCATTGATAGTTTGAAAAAGTTTTCAAAAATGCATTTTCATTGCTGTAAGCACGTGACAACCTTGTTAATAACTGCCAAAAAATGTTAATAACCACTCATTTTTCGTTTTTTTTGACAATTTCTTTCCACCTCATTACAAAGTCACAATAAAATAATTGATTTATAGAATGTTATTCGAGAAGTTAGCTCGTTGGAACTGCCGTCTCTATCTGTTTAATATAGTATGATGTCAGAACTCTTATATTATAAGCTATGACACTCCATAGAACTTTTGCCCGAAAATGTGCCCATCCCTTCCAGTTACACCTGGCGATATTAAAACCTCGCTTGACATTCGAGATAATAGCTTCCATAGCACTTCTCCATTTTTTAAGGCGGGTTTCCATATTCTGGCTACTTACAATATTTTGCATACTACCAACTACCTTATTGAATACAATATTCTTTATTCCAATCTCTTGAGCATAATGCTGGTTTTTTATGCATGCATACCCTCCATCTGTAGTACTATCACGAGGTATTATTCTATAATTACTTATTATTGAGTTTATTGTAGTTTGGTATAAGGTTTTGTCGGCAGGATTGCCTTTTAACACTTTACAGTCCATTATGAGATTACTTTTTCCTGCCGCCAGATTTATCTTATGCCCAAAGAGAGGTACTCTTGAGCCCTTCATAATTATATCTGTATGATGTTCATAGATCGAAAACAATTTATCTTCATTAGGAACCGACTCTCCTTCAATCTGTTTTCTGAAGGAAATATCATACACCTTTTGCATCTTGGGAAGTAGTTCGGACAGTTCTTGCTGAATAATATAGGAGGTAAGACTCGTGGACTTTTTTTTTATAGCATTGGAGGTCTGGTTTATCACTTTAGTGAATAAAATCAATTGCTTGCAAAACAGATTATATCTCTTTTCTTCTTTACGCGTAAGGTTAAGTTCATAATAGGTCTTCTTTGCTGACTTTGTATAATCAATGAAATCAAGGGTAGTAATCTCCTCTTTAAGTTTTGATAATAGATTGGTGCTGGTCTTTATACAGTCCCACACCAGAGAATTATTGGTCGGATAATGAATGTTACTTTCCACTACCGTTGAATCCTGTGTAATACTTTGTAATTGTTCAAACCCTTCAACTATGGCTATCCTGTTAATCTCTACCAGTACACGATCGAGCGTTTCCTGGCTGATTCTTGATATGTATTTTTGAAACATCTGAAAACTAAATGGTTCCCTTTCATCCAGCTTTATGAATGTTGTGCAGATCCTCGAATCGTTTTGCGCATATTCCAGTTCCCGGTAGTCCATCCTGCGCATCTCCTTATAGATTGCTGCCCGAACTATCTGTTCAACGCTTGGGGTATCCTGCCTGCCAAAATTTGACCGTTTCTCATCTCCCAAAATATCCTTTTCAAAAAGTCTTATAATGTCTGGCCGATTCTCAAGTATAGTGTCTATCACACAAAACTCAGGATTCTTTGACCAATCGGTCTTTTCAAATTTTATCGTAAAATCGTTGAACAGTTTCATCTTATTCCTATTTTTGACCCTAAGTTAAAAATATCAGGGTAAAGTACTTTATCTACTTATCAAAGTATTGAACTTGTTATCAACAGTTTAAATTTAGAGACAGACACTAATTAGTCCGTGTGTTGAAATTACAACTGTTTCAATTTTCCCGGTCTTGTCCCAGAATGCAAAAAGTCTGTAATGGGTTTTGTTATACAAAGTCCTGAATTCCCAAATTTCATCTTTCAGTTTTTTAAAAATTTCCCGATCGCTAGAAAATCTCGCCTTCTGAATATTATAGATTACCTTGTCTCTTGCTTTCTCGTCAAGGTTGTCAATAAATTCTGCTGCCTCTTCTAAAAACTGAACTCGAAATTTTTCAGTCATGCTAAAAAAGTTTATGCAAAGATAAATGTTTCTTTATTAGGAAACAAACCGAATTTTATAATAGTCATTAAACTTGGCTGTAACGGCCGCAGCTAGGCATAGTGCGGGTCTGCGGTAGATGGAACAATCGTGGTACCTGAAAATCTAATGCGATATATAAAACATTCGATTGCTCTGAGTCCCGCATTATGCTTAGCTGTTGTTATGTGTAGGGTTAATTTTAAAACTTTCATGTTATAGGAATCCGTTTTTCAATTAATTGTTGTCCAAGATTAATTCCTCCAGGTAGTATATGAATCAATTTTCAACCAGGTATTATTTATTTCTTTTAATATTACCATGCGACCATATCCGCATGCGGGACAATGATAATTATATTGTACCCATGCAATTGATTTATCACAATTGAAAAGGGGAATTAAAAACTCATAATATTCCCTTCTTCTGAGTTTATTTTGAGAGTCATTTTCAAATGGAATAATGTCATTGAATCTGGATGAATCTAATTCTATATTTTTTGCATTATTCATTTGTCGTTCGAAGAATGTTGAATCACAGATGCTTATGGTATACCCAATATTTTTTTCCTGACTGTATCGGAAATATTGTAATATCAGTGGTTCTCCCTTTTCATTCGATGGTGGTGGTGGAGGTGGTATAGGATATTCCAGGTTTGAATCTTTTACAATATCTAGATTATAAAAATAGTAATTGACAAGTTTACTTATAATCGGTAATGTAGTATCCAATGAGTCTTGTTTGATTGCTTCAATTAGTATTTCATTGATGATGATGTTGTCAGGAATCGTACCATCACATTGTCCTG